>JAGVLI010000045.1 GCA_020054355.1 Planctomycetales bacterium
CCCGGATCGGCCAGCGTTCGCCGATCCGCACCGGCTTGCCGGGAACCAGCACCGGCGGCAGCCGGGTTTGGACGTCCAGGGCCAGAGCGTCCAGCACCTCCTTCGGCAGCGATGAACCGACGGCCACCGTGGCCGTCCAGCGGTTGCCTTGTTGCTCCAGAACGACGGTCCGTCCCAAGGTCGGTCCCGGCTTGGTGGTTTTCGCCTGCGTCCAGGCATCCTTCTGGATTGCCAGGCTCAGCTTGCGCGGTCCGCTCGCGCCCTGCTCCAGCGAACTCAACAGGGCGACGGTTTCCCGCGTCTGCGCCGGGTCTTCTTCGCGCAGCAACTTGCCGGTCATGTCCAGGACGCGATTCGTCCCGGATTCCTTCTGCGTCTGGCGGACGACGATGCGCTTGCCGAGGTCCGGGACATCCTTGAACTTGATCGCGAACGTCTGCTGTGGGGGCCAGGCTTCTTCCTCTTCCGCTTCCGTCGTTTCGACCACGATCGGCGCGCTCGGCTGCGAGCGTCCGCAGCCCAGCAAGGCGAGGCAAAGCAGGCCCCAGGCGAGGCAGCGCTGATGTGTGCGGAGTGGCCCCATGAAGGCTGCCTTGCAAATTCGGTACAATCGTTCTTCTCGAACGCGAAGGAAGGACTGCTCCCCCCGCTCACGCGGGAGGCTCGCTCGGGAGGCTCCCCCCGCTCACGCGGGAGGCTCGCTCGGACGAACTGTTTTTTGAAACCGCCTTACAGAGTATAATCCCAGACGCGACTCGGCCTGCAGGAAAAAAACCATCTAGTGTCAATCAAGCGACCCTCATGCCCGTGGGTCACGATTCCAATCGTGACAGGCGGTGAAGATGCTCACGATTGGAATCGTGACCCACGGGCAAACGGTGCCTGGAGGTAGTGCTAGCCCGCAAGGCGCCCGTCCCGCCTGCTCCGTTCAGCCCATTAACTGCTTGAAGGCCGGTTGCTTCCGTTTACAATCAAGAGCGTCCAACGACTCCCTCCGAACTCGACCCCGCGTCTCTCACCACAGGATAGAAGCATGGTTCGGTACTCTTTTGACCGCGGGTTCTACCTGAAATGCCTGGCAGTATGGATGCTCGCGCATCCGGCCGTATACCAAATGCCAACGGCCGCCGTTGAACCGTTGCCCCAGACCGTTGAATTCAACCGCGACATTCGGCCCATCCTGTCCGACACTTGCTTTCACTGTCACGGCCCGGACAAGGCCAAGCGCAAGGCCAACTTGCGCCTGGATACCGAGGAAGGCGCCCGCGCCGACCTCGGCGGCTATCACGCCCTGGTGCCCGGCGACGCCGCCAAGAGCGAGCTGTTGCAACGCCTGATCGCGAAGGATGAAAAAGAGCGCATGCCGCCCAAGCAACTGGGTCGGCCGCTGACCGACCGGCAAATCCAGCTGGTGCGCCGGTGGATCGAACAGGGCGCGAAATGGCAGAAGCACTGGTCGTTCATACCGCCGCAGCGGGTCGCGCCGCCTGCGGGCGGAGCCTGGTCCCGGAATCCCATCGACAACTTCATCCTGGCCCGGTTGGAACAAGCCGGGCTGAAACCATCGCCGGAAGCCGAACGGACCACGTTGATCCGCAGAGTCACGCTCGACTTGACGGGCTTGCCGCCGACGCCGGGAGAAGTCGAGGCCGCGCGAAACGATCAATCAATGGACTGGTACGAGAAGGTCGTGGCCCGGCTGCTATCCTCGCCGCGCTACGGCGAACGGATGTCGGCGCGCTGGCTCGACGCCGCCCGCTACGCGGACAGCAACGGCTACCAGGACGACGGCGAGCGCTACATGTGGCGCTGGCGCGACTGGGTGATCGACGCCTTCAACCGCAACTTGCCTTTCGACCAGTTCACCGTCGAGCAGATCGCGGGCGACCTGCTGCCCAACGCCACGCTGGAACAGAAGATCGCCACCGGCTTCAACCGCAACCATCGCATCAACGCGGAAGGCGGCATCATTCCCGAGGAGTATGCCGTCGAGTACGTCGCCGACCGCATCGAAACCACCGCCACGGTCTGGCTCGGCCTGACGCTGACCTGCACCCGCTGCCACGACCACAAGTACGACCCGATCAAGCAGACCGAGTTCTATCAACTCTTCGCCTACTTCAACAACCTGCCGGAATCGGGGCGCGGTTTCAAGTACGGCAACTCGCCGCCGTACATCAAGGCCCCGACGCCGGACCAGCAGAGCCAGTTGAGGGTGGTGGAAGCCAGGGTCGCGCAAGCCGAGGAACGCTTCCGCAAGCTGGGCGACGAGATTGCCCGCGTGCAAACCGAGTGGGAGAAGAAAGTGACGGCCAACCTGCCGTTCACCCCGGAGCAACGCCAGGCGCTCGACTGGAGCATCAACCGCGAACTGCTGGCTTATTATCCGCTCGATGGCAACGCCATCAACCACGCGCGCGGCGATCAGCCGGCCGCACCCGCGCCGGTCACGGGCACGCTCTTCCGGGACGGCAAAGCCAGCTTCGCCGAAGGTCGGCTGGGACAGGCCGCCGACTTCGATGGGCAGCGCTTCATCGAAGCGGGCGACGTAGCCGACTTCGGCTTCGACGACCGCTTCACCATCTCCGCCTGGATTTACCCGCAGGGCGAACGCGGCGGCACGATCGTTTCGCGCATGACCGATACCGCGCGCTCGAAAGGCTACAGCCTGGCGCTGGTCAACGGCAAGCTGCAATTCAACCTGGTGGTGCGCTGGCTGGACGACGCCCTGCGCGTGGAGAGCGAAACCAAGCTGACCCCCAACCGCTGGCATCACGTCCTGGCAAGCTACGATGGCAAGAAGGCAGCGAACGGGGTCCGCATCGCCATCGACGGCCAGCCGGTCAAGCTGACGGTGTTGCTGGATGCGCTCAACCAGACGTTCCAGGCCAAGGAACCGCTGCGGATCGGCGCTGGCGGCGGCAAGGAAAGCCGCTTTCACGGCAAGATCGACGACGTCCGCATCTATCACGATGTCTTGACGACCGATGAAGTCCGCGTCGTCGCCAGTGCGGATGCGATTGCCGATGTCATTGCCCTGCCAGCCGAGAAGCGCAACGCAACGCAGTCTCACAAGCTGCGGAGCTTCTTCCTGGAACTGCACGCTCCCGCAGCCATGCGCCAGGCCCGCGCCGACTGGTTCGCCTTGCAAAAAGAGCAAGAACGGCTCATCGAGCGCTTCCCGGATACGATGGTGCTGGAAGAGATGCCCACGCCGCGCGAGACGTTCGTCCTGATCCGGGGCGAGTACGACAAGCGTGGCGAGAAAGTGTCGCCCGGCGTGCCCGCCGCCCTGCCGGCGTTGCCCGCCGGGGTGCCGAACAACCGGCTGGGTTTCGCCCGCTGGCTGGTCGATCCCCAGAACCCATTGACCGCACGAGTGATCGTCAACCGTTACTGGCAGCAATACTTCGGCGCCGGCCTGGTGAAGACCGTGGACGACTTCGGTTCCCAGGGCGAATGGCCGAGCCATCCGGAACTGCTCGACTGGCTGGCGACGGAGTTCGTGCGCACCGGCTGGGACGTGAAACGGCTGCAAGAGCTGATCGTCACCAGCGCGACCTATCGCCAGTCGTCGAAAGTCACGAAAGCACTTCTCGAAAAAGACCCGGACAACCGCTTGCTGGCGCGCGGTCCGCGCTTGCGGCTCCCCGCCGAGACGATCCGCGATCAAGCATTGGCAGCCAGCGGCCTGCTGGTGGAACGCACCGGCGGGCCATCGGTCAAGCCCTATCAGCCGGCCGGACTCTGGAAGGAACTCTCCGGCGGCAAGGACTACGAACCGGATCGTGGTCTGAAACTCTACCGTCGGGGCCTGTACACGTTCTGGAAGCGCACGGTGACGCCGCCCGGCATGCTGACCTTCGATGCCTCGATGCGCGAAACCTGCGTCGTTCGCGAGACGCGCACCAATACGCCGCTGCAAGCGCTGAACCTGATGAACGACGTGACCTACGTCGAAGCGTCGCGCGTGCTGGCCCAGCGGATCATGAACGAAGCCGGCCCGTCGTCCGCCGAACGCCTGACGCTCGCGTTTCGCCTGCTGACCGGCCGGCCGCCGAAGCCGGCGGAGTTGACGATTCTGCAAGCCGGCTACGAGCATCACCTGGCGGAGTATCGCAAGGACACCCAGGCGGCTCGGAAGCTGGTCAGTGCCGGCGAGTATCCGAGAAACGACAAGCTGGACGTGAGCGAACTGGCGGCCTACACCGCGCTGGCGGGGTTAATCATGAACCTGGACGAAGCGATTACCAAGGAATGACCGCCGCCGCTTGCGGCTTCGCACCGCGCCGGACGTTTCAGCCAAGGAGAATGACCGATGACCTCCAGCACCGAAAGCATTTTCCAGGCCGCGCTGGCGTTGCCTCCCGTTGATCGGGCAGCGCTGGCTGACAAGTTGCTGGGCAGTCTGTCCCAGAACGGTGGTCCGGAAATCGCGGAAGCCTGGGCAGCTGAAGCCGAAACACGCGTCGAAGCTTATGAACTAGGAAAGCTCAAGGCTATTTCGGCCGAGGACGTATTTCGCTTTGACGGATAGGTCGCCAGGACCCAGGATGAAGTTCGATGGTCCCGCAAACCGCGTCGCACCCCGCCAGCTTCTGGGAGCGCTACGTCATGGCCGTGGACGACGTAACCCAGCGACTGGAGCGCATTACCCGGGCGCTCACCAGCGCACAGGTGCCGTATGCACTGGTCGGCGGCCAGGCCGTGGCGCTGTGGGTGGCGACCAAAGACCCTGCCGCCGTCCGCACCACGAAGGATGTCGATATCTTGCTCCGTCGAGAGGATGTGCCCCGCGCCCGAGCGGCCGCGCTGGCGATCGACATGGATTACTTTGAGGTGGTCGACGTCGGCATGTTCCTGGAGCGCGACGACCCCAACCCGCGCAAGGGAGTACATCTCGTCTGGGCCGGCGAGAAAGTGAAGCCGGAGAATCCGCTGCCGTCGCCGGGCATAGACGAACGGCAACAACTCGAAGCGGGTAAGTTCGTGGTTTCCGTGGCCGCCCTGGTTCGCATGAAATTGATGGCCAATCGGGACCAAGATCGAGTGCATTTGCGCGATATGATCGAAGTGGGGCTGGTCGAACGTGCCTTGCTGGCCGAGTTGCCGGAGGAGCTTGCAGCGCGACTGAATCTCCTGCTGGATGAAATGGGCCGGTGATGGACAAGGTACAGCTAAATCTGATTGTGCTCTATTCCCAGGACATCGAACGCTCCAAGGCGTTCTACGAAACACTCGGCTTGCATTTCACCAAGGAACAACACGGCAGCGGTCCAGAACATTATTCCTGCGAACTGGGCAAGACGGTGCTGGAAATCTACCCTCTGACAACGGAGAGGACTGCAGCCCCTTGCACGCGCTTGGGCTTCAGCGTTTCTTCGATTGAAGAAATAACTGCACGACTGGCCAAGTTGGGATGTCGTTTGATTGCCGGGCCGCGCGAATCGCCGTGGGGAATTCGTGCGGTGTTGCAAGACCCGGACGGATATCGCGTCGAACTCATCGAGCAGCGAGAGGTCGAGAATGAATCCGCTACTTGAAAGTCTGCGGGGCCGCGCCTCAGTCGCGATTTTGGCCGCGCCCGAATGGAAAGGAGCGTGACATGGCTACGTCTATTGATGACACGCAAGCCGTTGCAGCAAACAAGCTGCGCCGCTACCGAAAGGCAGCCGCCTTGTTGCGGAAATGGCTAGCCGAACCGGAAGGGTACGACGAGCGTACCTGGCCTGCATTGGAAGAGGAGCTGAAGGACAGCGCCCTGCGCTGCCGGGAAAATGACGAACCTGCTGCTTGATACCGGCATTCTGGGTCGGTTATGCCATCCCAGGCAGAAACAGAACCGGCCCGTTGCGGATTGGCTCGCTCACTTGTTGGATCAAGGCAGCGAACAGGTTCAGGTGTTCGTCCCCGAAATCGCGGATTACGAGTTGCGATGCAAGCTGCTGCACCTGATTCGCAAAGGACAGGGGACCAGCAAGAGTATCGAGCGGCTGGACGATCTCGAAAAACTACTCGAATACCTGCCGCTCGACACGGAAACCATGCGGCACGCAGCAGAACTGTGGGCGATAGCCAGGCAACAGGGTTTGCCGACGGCCGGTGATCTTGCGCTGGATGGCGACGTGATACTGGCCGCCCAAGCGCTGGCAGTCCAGGGCTGCGTGATTACGACGAATCGCCAGCACCTGTCACGGTTCGTTCCCGCCAAGGATTGGACCGAGATGCAAACGCCCCAGCTGCCGAATCCGCCCGAACGAAAGCCCGACCAAGGCAATGGCCTGACAGACCCAGGTGGATCATGAATCCGTTGCTCGAAATGGAACTCCGCCTCACTCGCCGCCACTTCTTCGGCCGCGCCGGCCTCGGCCTGGCCGCGCTGGCGTCGCTGCTTCACGAAGACGCGCAAGCGGATTCGGGTGCGAAGCCGCCAGCGGCGGCAAGCGGTTTGCCGCATTTCAAGCCGACCGCGAAGCGGGTCATTTATCTGTTCCAGTCCGGCGCGCCGTCGCAGATGGACTTGTTCGATTGGAAGCCCAAACTCGCCGACCTGCGCGGCACCGAGTTGCCCGACTCGATTCGCAAAGGGCAACGGCTCACCGGCATGACTGCCACGCAGGACAGCTTTCCCGTCGCGCCGAGCAAGTTCAAGTTCGCCCGGCACGGCAAGTCCGGCGCGTGGGTCAGCGACCTGATGCCACATACCGCCGGGGTGGCCGATGAACTCTGCTTCATCAAGTCAATGCACACGGAAGCCATCAATCACGATCCCGCCGTGACGTTCTTCCAGACCGGGGCGCAGATTGCCGGCCGACCGAGCATCGGCTCCTGGCTCTCCTACGGCCTGGGCAGCACGAACAAAGATCTGCCCGCGTTCGTCGTGCTGATTTCGCAA
The DNA here is from genome assembly GCA_020054355.1 of Planctomycetales bacterium. GTDB lineage: Bacteria > Planctomycetota > Planctomycetia > Gemmatales > Gemmataceae > JAGVLI01. The sequence continues at coordinate 6,896 of JAGVLI010000045.1, forward strand.
GGCAGCGGCAACCCCAACGATCAGCCGCTGTACGACCGCCTCTGGGGGAGCGGCTTCTTGCCGTCGAAATATCAGGGCGTGAAATTCCGCTCGCAGGGCGATCCGGTGCTCTACCTGTCGAACCCCGACGGACTGGACGACAAGGCGCGTCGCCGTTTTCTGGACGACCTGGCCAAGCTCAATCAACTGAAGCTGGACGAAACCGGCGATCCGGAAATCGCCACGCGCATTGCCCAGTACGAGATGGCCTACCGCATGCAGACTTCCGTCCCCGAATTGATCGACATCTCGAAGGAACCGCAAAACGTGCTCGACCTCTACGGGCCGGAGGCGAAGAAGCCGGGCACCTATGCCGCGAACTGCCTGCTGGCCCGGCGGCTCGTCGAGCGCGGCGTCCGCTTCGTGCAGCTCTTTCATCGCGGCTGGGACCAGCACACGAACTTGCCGAAGCAGATCACCGGGCAATGCAAGGACGTGGACCAGGCATCGGCAGCGCTGGTGAAAGACCTGAAGCAGCGCGGCTTGCTCGACGACACGCTGATCGTCTGGGGCGGCGAGTTCGGGCGCACGGTCTACTGTCAGGGCACCCTCACCGCCGAGGATTATGGCCGGGACCACCACCCGCGCTGCTTCACCGTCTGGCTGGCCGGCGGCGGGATCAAGCGCGGCTACTCCCACGGCACGACCGACGACTACTGCTACAACATCACCGAGAACCCGGTCCACGTTCACGACTTGCACAGCACCATCCTGCATTGCCTGGGCATCGACCATACCCGGCTGACCTTCAAGTTCCAGGGCCGGCACCACCGCCTGACCGACGTTCACGGGCATGTGGTCAAGGACGTGCTGGCGTCAACCTGAGATCGCGGTTTGCCCGTGGGTCACGATTCCAATCGTGACGTTCTTCACGGCCTGTCACGATTGGAATCGTGAGCCACGGGCCAGAGGCCGCTGGATTCGACACTAGCCCTTGGCGTCAGGATGCTGCACGGGTAGCTGCTGCAGCACCACGAGGTCGGCGCGCTGCTTCCAGCCCAGCCGCGACCAGAAGCGCTGTCCGTCCTGGTTGTGGGTGTAGACGACGATGGTCGCCTTGGGGATGCCGGCCGCAGCCAGCCGGGTCAGGCAAGCCTCGACCAGCGCCTGGCCCAGTCCCCGCCGGCGCCACTCGGCGGCAACCGCCAGGTGATACAGGTAGCCTCTGCGGCCATCGTGGCCACAAAGAACGGCCCCGACGATTCGGTCATCCTGCCGGGCGACCAGACTCAGACCCGGATTGCGCAACAGGAAGGAGCAGACGCCTTCCTGGCTGTCGGACGGCGACAGGCCCACGCCCTCGCAGCGTTGCCAGAGGGCCAGCACTTCGTCATAGTCGTCGGCACACATTTCCGCGATGGGGAACATGGTCGTCTTCCTGGGCGAGTCAGGGGTCGCCGGCCATCAGGTCGGCAATGGCCCGGGAATTCTCATCGGTGAAGTTCCGCACCTCGTTGCCGTGCGGCGCGCACCGCGAACGGAGTGGGCGGAGCAAGCCGCCTGTGCGTGCGACAAGATGAGACGACTCAGCCTCCAAATTGCCAAAAGCGCCCGCGTGCCGTCAAGCCCGGCGGC
>JAGVLI010001021.1 GCA_020054355.1 Planctomycetales bacterium
CGGCTCGTGATTTCCGGGACAGGCTCGCTCAGCTGCAGCCCGAAGTCGCGCCGCAGGAATCGCACTTCATGCAAGCGCCGCTGCGGACCAGCGTCAACTGGCCGCACTCGTGGCACGGGTCGCCTTCGTAGCCTTTCAGCCGTGCTTGCAGCACCGCGTCGAGCTTGCCGCGTTCCTGGACGGCGGCCAGCTTATGACCGTTGCCATTGCCGTGGCCATGACCATTGCCGTTGGCCGGCTTGACGTGCGTCGAGCGCGGCGCGGCGAACGGGTCGGGCTTCACCGCGACGGCCGGCTTTTCCTCGACCACTTCTTCCTCGTCGTAGTCCAGGTCTTCGTCGGCCCGGCCCATCGCGTCGCCGCGTAAATCTTCCGGCTGGACGTGGGCCAGGTCGTGCCGCTCCAGGTACGTGATGGCCAGCTCGCGGAAGATGTAGTCGATAATCGACGTGGCCATCTTGATATGCGGATTGCCCTGCACCCCGCCGTTCGGCTCGAAGCGGGTGAACAGGAACGCATCGGCGAACTCTTCCAGCGGCACGCCATGCTGCAGGCCCAGCGAGATGGCGATGGCGAAGCAGTTGGTCATGCTGCGGAAGGCGGCCCCTTCCTTGTGCATGTCGATGAAGATCTCGCCCAGCGTGCCGTCGTCGTATTCGCCGGTGCGGATGTAGACCTTGTGGCCGCCGATCCGCGCCTTCTGCGTGTAGCCGGCCCGGCGATCGGGCAAGCGGCGACGGCGGTGGATATAACGGTGGACGATCTTTTCCGCAATGCGAACCGGCTCGGCTTTCGGCTCCGCTGCCGCCGCCGCTTCGTGGGCTTCCTCCCCGTCTCCGGACACGCTGTTGAGCGGCTGGCTGAGCTTGCTGCCGTCGCGGTACAGCGCGTTGGCCTTGAGCATCAGCTGCCAGCTGAGCAGGTAGGCCCGCTTCACGTCCTCGATGGTCGCCTCGTGCGGCATGTTGATGGTTTTCGACAGCGCTCCCGAAATGAACGGCTGCGCCGCCGCCATCATGCGGATGTGCGACTCCGCCGACAAGTAGCGCTGGCCGACCTTGCCGCACTTGTTGGCGCAATCGAAGACCGGATAGTGTTCCGGCTTCAGGTGCGGCGCGCCCTCGATGGTCATGCTGCCGCACACCCAGGCGTTGGCCTCGGCCACCTGTTCCCGGCTGAAGCCCAGGGCGGTGAGCAGGTCGAAGCCGGGGGAATCGAGTTGCTCCTGGCTCAGGCCGAGGTGCTTCAGGCAGAACTCGTCGCCGAACGTCCAGCGGTTGAACGAGAAGGGCAACTCGAAGGTGCCGGGCAAGGCGGCCTCGACCTTGGCCAGCGCTTCATCGGTGAAGCCCTTGGCCTTGAGGCTGGCCCGGTTGATATGCGGACAGCCCTCGAACTTGCCCGCCCCCTGGGAGTAACGGACGATGTCCGCAATCTGCGCCGGCGTGTAGCCGAGCCGGGTCAAGGCGGGCGGCACCGACTGGTTGATGATCTTGAAGTACCCGCCGCCGGCCAGCTTCTTGAACTTGACCAGCGCGAAGTCCGGCTCGATGCCGGTGGTGTCGCAATCGAGCACCAAGCCGATGGTGCCAGTTGGGGCGACCACCGTGACCTGGGCATTGCGATAGCCGTGCTTCTCGCCGAGTTCCAGCATGCGGTCGCATTCGCGCCGCGCCGCCGTCAGCAAGTAATCGGGGCAGTAATGCGGGTCGATGCCGACGGGTTTGATCGTCAGGTTCTCGTACTCCGACGACGGCACGTTGTAAGCCGCCCGCCGATGATTGCGGATCACCCGCAGCATGGCATCGCGGTTGGCGTCATAGCGCGGGAACGGCCCTTGCTCGCTGGCGATCTCGGCGGAAGCGGCGTAGGCAGCGGCGTGCATCAGCGCCGTGATGGCCCCGCACTGAGCGCGGGCCACGGCGGAATCGTAGGGAATGCCCTGCACCATTAGCAGCGAGCCAATGTTCGCGTAACCCAGGCCCAGCGTCCGGAAATCGTAGGATTTCCGGGCCACTTCCTGGCTGGGGAACTGGGCCATGTAGACGGAGACTTCCAGGATCAACGTCCACAGCCGGCAAGCATGCCGGAACGATTCCACATCGAACTGGCCCGTGGAAGTGTCGTGGAACTTGATGAGGTTCAGCGAAGCCAGGTTGCATGCAGTATCATCAACGAACATGTACTCGGCGCAGTTGTGGACGACGATGCCGTTGGCGACGAAGTGATGGGTTTCAGGTTCTGTCAGGTCGTAAACGGGCAATTCCCCGACATACTCCAGACTCTCGACCTTGTCTTGCAGACGGTCGGCGTAGGTGGTGACTTCCCGGTTGACACGGGCCAGCTGTTCAACTTTGGGGCTACCGGGAACAAAGCCGATCTCGCGCTCGAACACAAACCGCGAACTTCGGCTGATCCGCAAGCTGTGCATTTGTCGGACGGCGTATTCACGCCACCCGCCTTTGCCATCGGGAAGCAAGCTGGTGGTTTGCCCGGCGATACGGCGATTGCGGTAAAGCTTGGATTTGATGCCAAACGTAAGCAACAGCTTCTGAGTCTGCTGGAGCAAGTGCAAGGAACTGCTATCCAGGGCGACAAACTGCGATTTGTCTCCGTAGTTGGCAATGCAACCATCCGCGGTGAACAGACCACGCAGCACTCCGGCCAGCGATTCCCGATCCAGCCGAAAAACGGCATCGGTGAACGTCTTGTTCTCACTGCCTTCGTTAAGCACCGCGAAGCGCTTCAGTTCATCGACCACGCAGCGCGCCGAAGTGCCGATGCGCAAAGTTCCTTGAGGTTGATTGATGCTATTGGGGCGTGCGGCGCGACCATCCGCCGCGAATTCGCTCTTGAAAGCGGCAAGATTTTCTTGGACCCGACGAGCGACGGCGGCTTCCTCGGGAGCCAGAGTCAGCAGTGCCGCCTCTTGCTCTCCCATCAAGCAGCCGTCGCCGACCATCAGCCCCAGAATCTCTGTCAGGCGTTCATCCAAATAGACGGAACTTGTCAAAGACGAAGATCCAACTGGGTTCGCGCGATCATGGATCGCGCCGCCGAGTACCAGCAGATCGTCCTTGGTCAGATCGTGGGCTGGAACGTCGCCACGATTCGCGGTCAGCACCTTGTGATCGGCCGTCAAATTCAATTCGTAGCCGGCCCGCGTGCGCAGCCGATACACCGGCTTCACCCCAGTCTGAAACGCCGGCTTGACCGGGTGCAGCTTGCCATCCTTGCCGACCACCTCGAACTCTCGGTCGAGCAGCTGATCGATCCGCACCAACCCGTCCGAGGTCGCGACCAGGGTATCCCCGGTCACGCACGGATTCGACGCATTGATCCGCCCATCCGCCGGGCAGGTGTGCCATTCGTTGATGGTCGTGTCGTATTGCATGCCCGGATCGGCACAGGCCCAGGCGGCGTTGGCGATCTGTTCCCAGAGGTCGCGGGCTTTCAGCGTCTTGCAGGGCTTCGGCGAGCGGCCGGCTTTCTTCGCCTTTTCCTTCTCCGTGCGCCAGTAGAGCGGCCAGTCGCCGTCGCGCTCGACGGCTTCCATGAAGGCGTTGTCCACGCGCACCGAGTTGTTGCTGTTCTGGCCGCTGACCGTGAAGTACGCCTTCGAGTTCCAGTCGGTGTCGTACTCCTCGAACTTCAGCGCCGCCGCCCCCTGCTTCGCTAGTTGCAATACGCGCTCGATGTAGCTGGCCGGCACCAGCACGGCGCGGGCCTCGATCAGCGCCTTTCTCAGACCGAGGTTCCGCGCCCGGTCGAAGCGTTCTTCCACCTTGGGCCAGCCGTGGATGGCCTTGAGGATGGTGTTCAGGTGGCGGTTGAGCAGTTTCGATCCCGTGACCAGGGCCGCGACCTTCTGCTCCTCGACCACCTTCCAGTTGACGAAGTCCTCGATATCGGGATGGTCCAGGTCGAGGACCACCATCTTGGCGGCGCGGCGTGTAGTCCCGCCCGACTTGATCGCGCCGGCCGCCCGATCGCCGATCTTGAGGAAGCTCATCAACCCGCTCGACTTGCCGCCGCCGGAGAGCGGCTCGCCCTCGCCGCGCAGCGAGGAGAAATTGGTGCCAGTACCAGATCCGTATTTAAAGATGCGCGCCTCACGGACCCATAGGTCCATGATGCCGCCTTCGTTCACCAAGTCGTCATTGATGGACTGGATGTAACATGCGTGTGGGGAAGGATATTCATAGGCCGACGTGGCGCGGATCATCTCTCCGGTTTGCGGATCAACGCGGAAATGGCCCTGCGCCGGCCCTTCGATGCCATAGGCCCAGTGCAGGCCGGTGTTGAACCATTGCGGTGAGTTCGGGGCCGCCAGCTGCGCTGCCAGCATCCAGCAGGTTTCGTCGAAGAAGGCGCGGGCGTCAGTCTCGCTGGAAAAGTAGCCGCCCTTCCAGCCCCAGTACGTCCAGCAGCCAGCCAGCCGCCGGAAGACTTGCCGGGCATCGGTTTCCTGACCGCTGTTGCCCGCTTCCGCCGGCCGGCTGCGCTGCAGCCAGTCCGGGATGCCCGCTTCCGCCACCCGCTCCGTGCGCGTCGGCAGGCCGGCCTTGCGGAAATACTTCTGCGCCAGCACGTCCACCGCTACCTGCGACCAGCCTTCGGGGGCCAGGATGTTGGTCATCTCGAAGACGACGGACCCGTTCGGATTGGCGATCCGCGACACGCGCGGCGCGAACGTGAAGCCCGAAAAAGGGTCCTGGCCCGCAACGGTGTAGCGGCGAGTGATTTGCATGGGGTGAATCTAGCCTCCGTGTCAGCTACTGTACACTTGTTTCTATGGAGAGAATAGAGCAATACAATCGCTTTCCAAAGCGATGGTTCACGACCGTCTCGGTCATGCGGTCTATTGGGATCGAATCGGGAGTACCAACCAGCACTTCAGGGATGAATGTCGGGCAGCGGCACCACTCGCAACTGCCCTTCCCTGGCAATCGAGAAGTGGCCCTCCCAGGTGATGTTTTGCGCCAGCACCTTTAGCAAAAATTGCGCCAGATAATCCGGATCGCGCAATCTGGGCCGCAGCAGGATCACGCCAGCGCTCGCCTGCCGGCCGTGGCGAAAAGCCATGTCGCCGAAATCCCTGTCGAAAGTCACCAAGACTCGGCCCTCGGCTTGCGACATTGCTAGCACCGTGTCGTCGCCCGCGCCCGGTTGGATTTCGCGAATCGATGACATTTCGAGCCCGCTCGCGCGAGCCAGATGCACTGCCGCAATGGGAACGTTTTCATTGGCCAAAAACGTACTCATGACCCGCTACGCCGGAATGGGATACAGCTTTTCCTGTTTGACGATCTCGGCCGCGTACTGAAGCACGGCCCAGATGTCGTCCTGCGCGAGTTGCGGATACTCCTTGAGGATCACCTCATGACTCCACTGCTCGGCCAGCAGTTCCAGGATGAATTCCACCGCCAGGCGCGTCCCTTTGATGATCGGTTTGCCCTGAAGCACCTTGGGGTTGATTTCGATGCGCTCGTGCCAGTTCATGGCGTGACTCCTTGGCTCCGGACGGAGGAGCCAACTCTTGCCTGCCCATGCGGTTCACAACTATTGGCCGTTCGCGGAAGCCTTGGCCGCGCCGACGACAAAGGGCAAAGTCAGGCCCTTCTGGTCCTGATACTTGCCTTTCTTGTCCGCGTAGCTGACGCGGCAGATGGCATCGCCGCGCACGAACAGGATCTGCGCGATGCCTTCGCCCGCGTAGATTTTCGCGGGCAGCGGGGTAGTGTTGCTGATTTCAATGGTGATGCGGCCGCGCCATTCCGGCTCCAAGGGCGTCACATTCACTATTATTCCGCAACGCGCGTAGGTGCTTTTGCCCAGGCAAATCGCCAGGATGTCGCGCGGAATCTCGAAGGTTTCCACCGTCTCGGCCAGGGCGAAGCTGTTCGGCGGAATCAGGCAGCAGTCGCCTTCCACGTCCACGAACGACTTCGGGTCGAAGTGCTTGGGATCGACCACCACGCAGTTCACGTTCGTGAAGACCTTGAAGCGCCGGCCCACGCGGACGTCGTAGCCGTAGCTCGACAGGCCGTAGGAGATCGTGCCGGGGCGCGGCGTATCGTCGGCGAACGGCTCGATCTTGACGTCACGCTGGATTTGCCAGTCGGGCAGGACACCCATGGCCGCATCCTCCTGCGCTCTTCAATCGGGCCTCCATGCCGCTGTCCCGAGGGGACGGGGAAGGGATGGGCGTGGCAACGTTGCACACGAGGCCCGTGAAGATCGGATAATATACCGATGAATCGTTAAAGAACCCAACATGTAGGAACAGGGTGGTAAGTTATCACAACATCTGGTGATGTCAACCGGATTTTCCCCGATCCCGTCCCTTGCCGGGTCGAAACTATTTCGGCAGTGCAACTTCCAGCAAAACCACTTTTCTTTCCCGGCTTCCCGAAGCTCCCGCGGCCACGGGCCGGCAACTGCACGCGCCGATTTGTGCCGGCAGCAGCAGCACGTCGCCCGGTCCCAGCGCGGCAATCCCGCCCTGGTATTCCAGTTGCGCATGGCCCTCGATACCGACCAGCACCCGGCATTCCTGCACCGCGCCGACGAGGAAGGGCTGCTGTCCGGTCAGCCGCCAGAGGTGAAAGAAGTCGCAGCGGAAAAAGCTCTCGCGCAGCACGGGCACGGTGGTTTCGACTGTCGGCGCCGTCGGCCGCACCGGGCCGAGCGAGAAATCGGTGCAGGCGATGGCTTCCTCGATATGTAACGCTCGCGGCTTGCCGGTTTGGGCATCGGTGCGGTCCCAGTCATAAAGCCGAAAGGTGACGTCGCTGTTCTGCTGGCACTCGAAGATGGCCAGGCCGCCGCCCAGGGCATGAACGGTGCCCGCACGCAGGAAGACGCCGTCGCCGGTCTTAGGGGTGAACGCAGGCAAGCGCTCCGCCAGCGAGCGGTCCTGAAGTGCTTC
>JAGVLI010000682.1 GCA_020054355.1 Planctomycetales bacterium
ATCTTGCCCAGCGCCCGCACCGCTCCCCAGCGGACAAACGCATCGGCGTCCGTGCAGGCCTTCACCAGCGCTGGGGCCGCCGGGACGGCTTCGGCTTCCAGGGTTTCCAGGACGTATAGAGCGCCGAGCCGCACGCGAATTTCCTGATGAGTCAACAGGCCCGCCAGTGCCGGCACCACCTGGGGCAACTGGTCGAGCACTGGGTCCACAGCTGGTTTCTGCTCGCCGGCTTGCAAGATGGCGGCGACCGCCATCGCTCTTTTCCGAGCGTGCGTCCGGGAAGCAGCGAATTCTTCCAGGGTCTGGCAGACCGCCAGCAACACGCCTTGGTCCGCTTCGGCCAGCAAGGCGGCAATCGCTTTCACTTGCTGGTTCAGGGATTCGGCCAGCGGGCCGAGCGTTTTTCGTTCCTGGGAAATCACGGCGGCGAGTTCTTCCAGTTGTTTTCGTTCGGCCGGACTCGGCTTCCGACCGACCGGCGGAAACTGCTCGGGACTCGGCAGGTCGCCCTGCAGTTCGCGGACGATCTTCGCTGTCCTTTGCAGCGCTTCCAGGCAGGAACGCTTCACCGGGGCATCGGCATCGCTCAGTCCTCGGCCGGCGGCCACGGCCAGCAGCTGGCAGCGCAGCACGATTTCCGAAGGCGACATTTTCAGCATTAAATTGCTGGTTACACTGTTCTTGGCATATTGCTCGACCACCGCCGCCATCTCGGCCAATGCCTCGGCGGCAGCCCGACGCTCGGCAGCTTCCTTGCCGTTCAGCAGCTTGGACAGAGCGGCAACCGCCGGTCCTGGGTAGGGGTGAATTCGTCCGAGGGTTCGGGCAGCGGCGCAGCGCACCTCGGCATCGCCATCCTCCAGGGCTGCGCTCACCACGGGCGTCAAATCGCTGACGAGCAGAGAGTTGGCGGCTTCCCCCCGGGCATTGGTGCCCAACCGAGCGACCAGGGTCAGCACCGCCAGTTTGCTGTCTCCATTGGCTTTGCCGGTTTTCTTCAGCACCTCGGCGACCCAGGCGTTGAAGTCCTTGATGAGCGCGCGCCGTAAAGGCCGATCGACGGCGGCCACGGCCTCTTCCTTGTCCAGGTCGCGCCATTCGGGCAAGTTCAGCGCGGGACCGTAGTCGGCGGGCCGCAGTCCCTGGATTGCCTTTTCGAGAAGGGATTTTCGGAAAGCCAGTTCGTCGCGGTTAAGCTGGTCGAGGACCGGCGTGCGCAAGACTTGCCGCAGCTTCTCGACAGGTTCAACCGTCGTCAATTGCGATGCCGGCGTTTGGCTCGCCAGGGAGAAGAGCACGCCCAGCAAGCAGCAGAGTCGCAACCAACAAACGGGGTGCGTGCGAAACATGGGCAACCGTCCTTTTGGATGAAGTGAGTTGCGGCTTGAAGCGTCGCGGAGCATGGTATACCTTGCGAGCAGGCCCCGCAAGTCTCCGCCCGAGGTGCCGTCATGTTGCGTCTGGTGATCGCGCTGGTCTTCACCCTCTGCCTGGCTGCCGCGCCGCCGCTGCTGGGCAGCGAGGAACCCCAGGGCCAGGGCGACATCCTGGCGGACTCGCCGCACCCGCTGGATCGCAAGGACGCCGCCAGGGCCAAGTTCGAGGCATTGCAGACCTCACCGAAGGAACTGGCGCAAGCGAAGCTGGCTGCGTCGCAGTACAGCTTCGAGTCTCGGTTCCGGGAATTCCTGGCCGGGCGCGGCACCCTCGATTTCATGCTGGAAGCGTTCCAGCAATACTCAGAAGCCGGCATCGCAGTCGCGCAAGGCCCCGCCGAGCAAGCGGTTTATCACGAAGCTCTTTGGGTACTGGCCTACTCGGCCGAGCATATCAATCGCTTTCGATACGAGAAGGGGCGCATCCCCCTCCAGGACTATGCCCAATCGATCGCGTTTCGCCTTCAAGCGCAATTGGCACTGCACCGAACCTGGATTCCGCTCGCGCAGAAAGAGACGCGTGCTGGCTGGTATCACGGATTGGACGAATTCGAGGACGATTCGAGATACCTGGTCCTGCCCGCCAAAGAACTGGCGAAGATAAAATTCCAGGCGACGCAAACCGATGAAAAAGTGCTGATCCAAGGAATGCTGACAGCGACCTGGGAGCAGGAGGCGGCTCGGTCCAAGGAATTCCATGCCGGGCGCGGCACGCTCGATTTTCTGCTCGAATCCTCCGTGCGTCTGGCCCATGCCCGACTGCTCGCCAGCAACGCCCCCGACGATCGATTGGCCAGCTATGAGAATCTCTGGCTCGCCTGTCGGGAAATCGAGCGCGTGAATCTGTTTCGTTACCAGAATGGCCGGATTCCTTCCCAGGACTACGCCGTCAGCCGCTACTATCGCCGGGAAGCGGAACTGATGTTGTTGGAGGCCCAGGCCAAGTACGGTAAGGCAGCCGCGCGGCAACTCAAGCAGGATTCCGACCTGCCCTGGCTTTTCAATCAGGTTGAGCCGGACTACTTGAAGTTCTTGGCACGAGACAAGCGAAGTCTTTTCCAGGCGAGCCAACGCGAGTTGCAGCGGGCCAAAGTGCAAGCGGCCCAGGAGGAATGTAACGATCGGGGCAAGGAGTTTCTCGCAGGACGCGGGACTCTCAATTTTATCCGCGATTCGTGTTCGCGCCTGCTGGAGGCGGAACTGGCGGTAAGCGATATCGAAGCAGCACGGCTGGCGGCGCTGGAACGCCACTGGCTCAGGACCTACCAGATCGAGCAGGTCAACCAGGGACGCCATCTTGCCGGTCGGATACCTACCAAGGACTACACAGGTTCCCTCCACCAACGGCTTGATGCCGAACTCTGGCTGAAGCAATTCCTGGCCGAGAAAAAGCTGCCGACCGTTACCCCGTTGCGCTTTCGGCTGGAAGGACGAGTGTGCCCGTGACGGCGAACCTGGCGAGTTTCCTGCACGGCCAGTTTCCGACGGTCAGTCCGGGGCTGCGCGCCCTGTTCGAGAGCGCTGCCGACAACGCCAGCCTGCTCCGCAGCGATTTCTGGACCATCCGCGATCTGCTGGAGCTTGCGGGGTACGTCGGCGATGAACCGTTGCAAGTGCTGCTGCTTGGTATGCTGCTGGCCCTGGATGAAGGCAGCCTGTGCGTGGAGGCTTCCGAGGCCGGCTTGACCCGCCGGCTGGCCTGGCTGGTGGACGATGAGGTAGCTCAGGGGTTCGCCCGGCAGGCGGCCGTTGCGTTACGGCAGCATGGCTACCCGGCCCTGATTGGCCGGGAAGTGGATGACGGCAAGCCCGTCGTGCTGCGCGAGGTCGGCGGCCGATCGTTTCTTTACTTTCAAAAGTTCCTCAAGCACGAACTGCTGCTCGACGCCCGACTCCGGCAGCGCCTGGAGGCCAACGACGCCGGC
>JAGVLI010000514.1 GCA_020054355.1 Planctomycetales bacterium
CCGTCGCGCCAGCGCTTGGCCCAGCTGGTGAACTGGTAGCGCTGCCGGACGGGCGGCGGCTCGAAAGCCAGACGTTCGTCGGCGATCGGAATGGCACGGGATGGCGGGGGAACGGACGGCGCTGCCAGATGGTCTAGCACGCGCGTCAGTTCATCGAGGTTGGCCAGAAACTTCGGACCCGCTTGGTCCTGCAAGACAGCAGACATGATACGGTCCCCCGAATTGGAGGGTGCCGAAGGGAGCACCACCGAGTACGAACCGTACTTCGCTGCGGGGGACAACGCATTTTACTCTTGGCTGGAAATTTTGAAAAATTTCCCTGGGGGCGGCAGCAGGTAGGTGCCGCGAGCCGAGCGGCACCTCGACTTTGCAACGACATGCAGCCCAGGGCGCGACAGGTCCGGCTCGGCTCGCCGGACCTACCCGAGGCGCGCACTCAGTAGGTGCCGCGAGCCGAACGGCACCGGGACTTGGCAACGACATGCGGTGGCCGATGCGACAGGTCCGGCTCGGCTCGCCGGACCTACTTTTTTATCAGCCGCCGCACGGCGCTGCGAGCCTCTTCGGTGAGAGGATGGCCGCTGGCACCCTGGGCGAGTTTGTCCAGCACTTGTCGAGCTTCAGGCGTGCCAATGTGCTCCAGCACGGTCAAGGCCCGCCAGGCGCGCAGCTCCTCACCCGCCAGAGTTCGGGTTTCCAGCCTGGCCAGCAGTTGCTCGACCTGTTGACGTTTGTCCAGACCCGGCTTGTCTTCCAGCACTTTCCGCAGCGCCGGCGCGGCGAGTTCGCCAAGCTGTTCGAGCGCCTCGCGGGCTTGCTGGCGCGCCGGGAACTGCTCGCTGTCCAGTGCGGCGATGAGCTGGCCGAGATGCTGGGGATCGACGTCCGCCACGGGCTTCAGGCGGCCGCCTAGGAATGAGGCGGCGTCCCGTCCCTGGGAAACGAGGGCGTTGCCGGCCTGGCGCGCTTTCACCGCGTCCTCGCCGGCCAGGTCGTCCCAGAGAGCCGCCAGGCTGCGTTTCCGACCGTCCCCCGCGTGAGCGCGCAGGTCCCAGACCAGCGCGCTCGCATCGCCGCCTCCGGAAACGAGCCACTGGGAATTCGCGGAAAATGCCAGGGTCCAGACCGAGCCGGAGTGTCCGTGCAGAATGCCCGCCAGTTTCCCCGTGGCCACTTCCCAGAGCCGTACTTTCTGGTCCTGGCCGCCCGAGGCCAGCAGTTTGCCGTCGGGTGAGAACGCGACCGGGTAGACATACTTGTGGCCTGCCAGGTTGCGGACCAGCTTGCCGGTGGCCGCGTTCCATAGCTGGACGGCGTCTTCTCCGCCTGCGGACGCCAGCAGCTTGCCATCCGGGGAGTAGGCCACGGATCGCGCCCCGCCAGGAAGCTCTTCCGAGGTCATGATCTGTTTGCGGGAGTCGATGGCCCAGTACCGGAGGCGATCGTAGGTGCCGCCGGTGACGAGCGTCTTGCCATCGGGAGAAATGGCGATGCAGCCGATCAGCTTCTCGGATTTCTCCGCGGTGAAGACGACTTTCTCGGCGACCGGGTCCAGCCACCAGAGGCCCCGGTCAATTTCGTAGCCCGCGACGAACAGCTTGCCATTGGGAGAGTACCGCAGGAACCAGTGATAGCCGCGTTCGGCGGGCACTCGCCGGACCAGCCGGCCCGTGGCCGTGTCCAGCAGGCGCGCCTCGCGGTCGAAGTACGTCGCGAGCTGTTTGTCGTCAGGGGAAAACGCGATGGGGCCGGAAGCGCCCTCGAATTGACGCAACTCCTTACCCGTGGTCCGGTCCCAGAGCCGGACCGTCCAGTCCTCGGCTGCCGAGGCCACGACGGCGCCGTCCGCCGAGAAGGCGAGGAAGCGGATATCGCCTGGATGGCCGCCGAACGCGAACACATCCTTCCCGGTGGCCACCTCCCAGAGTTTCAGCGAGACTGCGGCTGTGGCCGCCAGTTGCTTGCCGTCCGGCGAGAACGCCACGGACCAGACCGAGCCTCCGGTGGGCAGGGCGCGCAGCTCCTTTTTCTTTTCCAGATCCCAGAGGCGGACGGTCCGGTCAAAGCTCCCTGAAGCCAGGAATTTGCCATCGGTGGAGATGGCCACCGCCCACACGCCGTCTTCGTGGCCCTTCAGGGTGTGGGTCTTTTTACCGGTGGCGACGTTCCACAGCAGTACCGTTCCATCCCGGCTGCCGGAAGCCAGCGACTTGCCATCCGGGAACCAGGCCACGGACTCCACGCCTTCCTCGTGGCCCACCAGCCGCTGGTGTTCCTTGCCCGTCGCAACTTCCCACACATAGACCAGGCCATTCTCGTTGGCCCCGGCGAGCAACTTGCCGTCGGGCGAGAAAACGATGGAGCGGGTCGGCCACGCGCCGCCAGCGAATGGAAGGCCGCCCGCTCCCTTGCCCACGCCGCCCTGGCCCTCGATCTTCCAGGTCCGCACGTGCTTCCCGGTAGCGCTTTCCCACAGCCGGACGGTTTCCCGACAACTGGCCGCCAGATATTTGCCGTCGGGCGCGAAGGCGACCGACAGGACTTCGGTTTCAAACCCTTGGATAACTCGCAGTTCCTTGCCCGTATCCACCTCCCACAGCCGAACGGTGGTGTCGGCACTGGACGACGCGAGCACTTTACCGTCCGGCGCGTAGGCCACGGACCAGACCATTCCTTTGTGGCCGGCAAAGGTGCGGACTTCCTTCCCCGTCTTGCAGTCCCAGATCCGCACCGTATGGTCCTGCCCGGCGGAGGCCATGGTTTGGCCGTCTGGCGCGAAGCGCACTTCCTGCGCCCCGTCTCCGTGCCGCAGCCGAGCCGTCCCAAGCCGGGCCAGCGCGCCCTCCGGCAAGGGATCGCCGTAATGATCCAGGCGCACGGGCTTGACCGCACGAGCCTGGTTTTGCGCGGCGGACTTTTTACCCGCCTCCTGGACTGGTTGGGCCAGCGGCGGTTCGCCCAGCGCCTGCAAGTACACCGCACCTGCCCCGATGCCGGTAAACGCCAGCACCAGGCTCAACACC
>JAGVLI010000788.1 GCA_020054355.1 Planctomycetales bacterium
AGCGCCACGGCAATGCCCGCCGGGAATGCGGCCAGGGCCAGGGCCAGCCAACTCGCCGTCCGGCCATCCGGCGTCTTCCCCTTGCCGGCGTAGACCCGCTGGAGGATGCCTGGAGCGCCGGCCTGAACGACGCCGTAGCCGATAATCCACACGGCCAGGAAGCCGCCCACCTGCCAGAAGTTCCAGCCCAGCACCGTGTAAAGGAATACCGGCAACCCGACCACGAACCACACGTCCCGTGAGGCGAACAGGAACACTCGGGCTGCGGCCAGGATGTTCACCGCTCGGTTGTTGGAGAACATCTGGCGGAACTTTGCCTTCTTGTTCGCCGTGCCCAGGTCGCCCTTCATCAGCAGGAAGGTTGAAATCAAGGCGGTCAGCACCAGCCCGGCCAGGATGAACAGCGAGTTGCGGAAGTCCACGAGGTAGAGCAGCAGACCGCCCGCGAAGAAGCCCACCCCCTTGAGGGCGTTCTTCGAGCCGGTCAGCACGGCGACCCACTTGAACAGGGTGGAGTGCGCATCCTCGGCGACCACGAACTTGATGGCACTTTTGGAACTCATCTTGGTCAGGTCTTTGGCGATCCCGGAGAGCGCCTGCGCCACCATGACGTAGACCACCGACAACCAGGCCGGGTCCGGCGCCGCCAGCATGGTCAAGGCGGCGATCTGTGTACTCAGGCCGGCGAACAAGGTGGTCTTCAGCCCCATCCGGGCGGCGAGCCAGCCGCCGATCAGGTTGGTGACGATGCCGAAGACCTCGTAGAAGAGGAACAGCATGGCGACTTCGAGAGCGGAGTAGCCTTGCTGGTTGAAGTAGAGCAGCACCAGCATTCGGATGGCGCCGTCCGTCAAGGTGTCGGCCCAATACGCCGCCGTCACCAGGATGTAGTTGCGCAGGTTGCTGGCCGGCTTGGCCGGCGCGATCGCCTCGGCAGTCGCCATGTCCGTGGTCCTCGATCTTGGGGCAAGGGAGAACTTCCAGGTCCTACCCGTAAATCAATTCTTGCCCGGCAGCGTGCGGGCCACCTTCCGGGCCAGTTCCACCATGCGGTTGACGTAACCCCACTCGTTGTCGTACCAGGCCAGCACCTTCACCGAAGTCTTGTCCACGACCATCGTGGAGGGGGCGTCCACGATGGCCGAACGGGGGTCGTCCTTGAAATCCACGGAGACGAGGGGGCGCTCTTCGTAGCCGAGGATGCCCCGGAGCGGCCCCTCGGCAGCCGCCTGCAAGAGTCCGTTGACCTCGGCCGCCGTCGTGGCCCGTTCCACTTCAAACACACAGTCGGTCAGCGAGGCGTTGAGCAGCGGCACCCGCACGGCGATGCCGTTGAGCCGGCCCTTGAGTTCCGGGTAGATCAGCGAGATCGCCGTGGCCGACCCCGTGGTGGTGGGGATCAGCGACAGCGAAGCCGCCCTGGCCCGGCGCAAGTCTTTGTGCGGGGCATCCACGATGGTCTGGGTGTTGGTCATGTCGTGGACCGTGGTGACGATCCCGTGGCGGATGCCCAAGCCTTCGTGGATCGGTTTGACCACGGGGGCGAGGCAGTTGGTCGTGCAGGAGGCGGCGGTCAGGATGTGGTGCTGCTCGGGCCGGTACTGGTGGTCGTTGACGCCCATGACAATGTTCAGCGCCCCTTCCTTGACGGGTGCGGCCACGATCACCTTGCGCACCCCCAGGCGCAAATAGGGCGCCAGGGTGTCGGGGGTCCGAAACTTGCCCGAGCATTCCAGGACCAGATCGACCCCTGATTCCCGCCACGGCACTTCAGCGGGGTCAGGTGATGCGGTGAAGCGCAACTGTCGGTCCTGACAGCGCAGGTTGCCGCCTTCGGCCACGGCCTTGTGCGGCCAGCGCCCATGCACCGAGTCGAACATGAGTAGGTGTGCCGCCACTTCCGGCCCGCCCTCGACCTCGTTGATGTGAACGAACTCGATGTCGGGCCATCCCCAGGCGGCTCGCAGCACCAACCGCCCCATCCTGCCGAACCCGTTAATGCCGACCCGGATGGTCATGGTTTTACTCCTTGACGGAAACTCGGGCGTTATTGTCACCTGGCGAAGCCCAGCGTCCGCAGGATGTTTCGCACGGCTCGCTCCCTGTCCCAGCCGTTCGAGGAAACAGCAGTGGGTCACACGCCCTTGAGGGCGTAGACCTGGACGCTCGCCGCATAGTCGTTGACGTTGTACTTCCGCAGCAAGTCGGCCAAGGTGCGATGACTGACTTCGCCATCGGACACCATCGGCAGGCCCGTCGAGGAGGAGGCCGAAGGGCCGGAACAGCACCCGCCCTGGTTCTCCAGCTTGGCGTAGGCATTGAGGTCTTTGCGAGTGTCCACGATCTGGACCGCCTGAAATCCGGCTTCCCGCAAGCCCCGCTCGTACTCCCCGATGCCGATGGCGCCGGCGATGCAGCCGACGTAGGCCAGCAGGTCACTGCCGATTTCCTCGGGCAGCGGCTTCTTGAGGGCGATGTCGCTGACCGCCACCCGGCCACCGGGCTTGAGGACACGGAACATCTCCCGGAAGACGGCCCGCTTGTCCGGCGCCAGGTTGATGACGCAATTGCTGATGATGCAATCGGCGGAAGCGTCCGGCAGCGGCAACCGGTCGATGGTCGCCAGGTGGAACTCGACGTTGCCGGGCACCTGCCCGTTGACGAGCTTGGCGGCGTTCCGCCTGGCCCGTTCGATCATTTCCGGCGTCATGTCGATGCCGATGGCCTTGCCGCCGGGACCGACCTTCGGCGCCG
Source organism: Planctomycetales bacterium (assembly GCA_020054355.1). GTDB lineage: Bacteria > Planctomycetota > Planctomycetia > Gemmatales > Gemmataceae > JAGVLI01. The sequence goes on from JAGVLI010000788.1 coordinate 2,755, forward strand.
CCAGCAGCACGTCGAGTCC
>JAGVLI010000959.1 GCA_020054355.1 Planctomycetales bacterium
CGGCAGGATCGGTCAAGCCGTCCAGGCCGAGCTGTCCGGTCATCGCGAGTCGCAGGGTATTGGCCCGGCCGCGCGTGCTGTGCTGCTCGTCGCCCGTGGCCCGGAAGCTGGGGCACATGCTGCCTTCCCGCTTCTTGCGGCACTCGCCGACGCCCGCACACAGTTCCGCCGCCTGCACGATGCCGCCGTCCGCCGAGAAGTCGAAGGTCGTCGCCAGGGTCGGCGTGACATAGCGAGGACCGTAGCGCAGCTGCTGCGTCAGCGGTGGCGCATCGACGATCTTGCCCGGATTGAGGATGTTCAGCGGATCGAAGGTCCGCTTGATCTCGCGGAACGCCTGGTAGAGCGTCGGCCCGAACATTCGTTCCATGAACGGACTGCGCACCAGCCCGTCGCCATGCTCGCCCGATAGCGCGCCGCCGTACTTCAGCACCAATTCGGCCACCTCGCCGGCAATCGCCTGGAACTTTTGCACGCCTTCATCGGTCTTCAGGTTAATCACCGGCCTCACGTGCAGGCAGCCGACGGAAGCGTGAGCGTAGACGCCGGCCTTGGTGCCGTGCTTCCGGACGATCTCCAGGAACTCGGCGATGTAGTCGCGCAACTTCTCCGGCGCCACCGCCGTATCCTCGACAAAGGAAATCGCCTTGGCGTCGCCCTTTTCCAGCATCGACAGGCCGAGCGAGAGCTTGCGCAGCTTCCAGACCCGTCCTTGTGTCGCGGCGTCCGTGGCGAGGTGAAAGTGGTAGCCCAGGCCGCGCTGCCGTAAGTCGTCGATCAGGGCTTGCAGCTTGGCGGACACTTCGCTCGCGGTTTCGCCGTAGAACTCGACGATCAGGATCGCGCCGGGGTCGCCCTGGATGAAATCGCGCAGCCGGGCGGCTTCGGCGTTCAGCTTGGTGCTATCGAGCACATACTTGTCGGTGACTTCGACGGCCGACGGCCCATACTGGAGAATCAGCGGCGTGGCCGCTAGCGAGTCCAGTAGGTCCGCGAAGTGGATCACGACCAAGCCTTTGGCCCTGGGCAACTCCACCAGGCGCAGCTTGGCCTCCAGCGTGATGCCCAGGGTGCCTTCGGAGCCGACGAACAGGTGTGCGAGGTTCGGCGAAGTCGCGGGACCGGAATTTCGTTCGGGCGACAACAGCGGCTTGACGGCATCCGCTGTCCCGTTCGTCGTGAACCGATCCAGGTTGTAGCCGCCCACCCGGCGCAGGATTTTCGGGAAGCGGCGCTCGATTTCGTCCGCATGTTCCTGCCCCAACCGCTGGACGACGCGATACCCTGCTCCAGCCAGCGATGGAGAGTCGGTTTCGGACTTCCAGGCCGCGCGGTCCAGGGGACGCAGCTGCACGATGCTGTCGTCCGTCAGCAGGACGCGCAGCTCCGCGACGTGGTCGATGGTTTTGCCGTAGATCACCGAGCGGGTGCCGGACGAATTATTCGCCACCATGCCGCCGATGGTGGCGCGGTTGGAGGTGGAAATGTCGGGCGCGAACTGCAAGCCGTGCGGCTTTAGCTCCAGGTTCAGATCATCGAGCACGCAGCCCGGCTGCACGCGCACCCAGCGTTCGGCCGGATTGATTTCCAGCACGCGGTTGAGGTACTTCGAGCAGTCCAGCACGATGCCGGGACCGATGGCTTGTCCTGCTTGGCTGGTGCCGCCGCCGCGCGCGGTGATCGGCACGCGGAACCGCGAGCAGACCTGGAGCGTGGCGCGGATGTCCGCTTCCGACTTCGGCAGCAGAACGCCCAGCGGCACGATCTGATAGACGCTCGCATCCGTGGAGTAGAGCGCCCGGCTGGGGCGGTCGAAGCGCACTTCGCCACCGATGGCCGTGCGCAAAGCGGTTTCTAGTGCGGGCACATCGATGGTCGGGGCCGCCTGGTCTGGCGCTGCAATCACGGGCAATTCGCTGACGCTGCTCATGCGAAGCTCTCCCGGCGGCGACTCGCGCCGCCAGTCATGTCGATGCCGCCAGGCGAAGCAGCCCCGACCGCAGCTGCTCCAGTCCCCGTTCCAGCGTTTCCCCGCCCGCCGCGAACGAGACGCGCAACGTGCCTTCGCCGCCGGGACCGTAAGCCGCGCCGTGAATCACCACTACGCCTGCTTCATGCAACAGCCAGCGTCGTACCTCATCGGACGAGCGCCCCAGCTGGCGAACGTCCACCATCACGAATAGCCCGCCTTCCGGGACCAGGGCTGCAACGCCGGGAATGCCTTGCAAGCGGCTCAGCACCAAGTCGCGGCGCGCCTGATATTCCGCGGTCATTTGCCGAACCGCCCGCTGATCGGAGCGTAACGCGGCGGCGGCCGCATCCTGGACGAACGTTGCCGGACCTCGGCTGGCTTGTTGCAACAGCAGCAGCATCGCCTGTATTAGCTCTGCGGGCGCTGCACAGTAACCGACCCGCCAACCCGTCATGCCGTAGGTCTTCGAGAGACTGTTGACCAGGATCGTTCGCTGGCGGGCATCGTCGGAAAGCTGGGCGGGCGAAACATGAGTGCGCCCATCGTAGATGAGGCTCTCGTAAATCTCGTCGCTGATGACCCACAGGTCGTACGCGGCCGCGAAGTCCATGACTTCCATCAGTTCCGCGCGCGTCAGCACCGTGCCCACCGGGTTCCAGGGCGTGTTGAGCAGCAGCACGCGCGTTTGCACCGTCCGGCTCCGTTCCA
>JAGVLI010000177.1 GCA_020054355.1 Planctomycetales bacterium
GGGGCACGATCCGCAGCCCCGGGGCAGCGCGCAGGTCCGAGTGGTCGGCCAGGTGCGCGACCAGGCCGCGATAGTCGGTCTTGAGGAAGGTCTTGAGCACCAGGCAGGCGAACAACTGATGCTGGGTGAACTTTTTGGGACTGAACTTATGGGCGTAAGCGCGCAGCGTCTGACGGGAGACGGCCAGCGCCTCGCGGGCGACCCGCAACGGTGATTTGGTTAACTTGCTCATCCAAAGTTAGATGACTCGGGCAGCACGAGGGATTCGAGGTTTTCAACAGAGCAGAACGGGAGTCGATTCCGGAATCGACCCCCGCTCCTTTCTTCACCCCGATCGTTGAGCCAACGCAATTGGCGTGGCTCGGAAAGTAGTCCACCACACCGCTCAAGCCGACCAGTTGCGTTCGGGGCGGGAGCGCAGCGAGTTGGCTTCGGCGTCGTTGACAAACGTTTCCTTCGCAGGGTCGAACTTGAGCTTGCGCTGCAGGACCCAGGCGATGGCCGCCGCGTGGCTGGCGATGTGCGAGCGGCGCATCACGTCGGGGTTGGTCACCGTGGGCTTGCGCGACTTGACGCAATCGAAGAAGTTGCGCGAGTGGGCCGTCACGTCCAGGCCGCGCACCCGCTTGTAGTCCTCGATTTGCTTCTGGAGCGCTTCGGGCTGGGCGACGATCTCGCCCTCGTCGCCGGTCTCGACCGAGCCTCGATCGCCGATGAAGCGCACCGGACAGGTGCCCAGCCGGTGGATGTAGTGCGGCGCGCGGTCCTTGAACGGGTCCTTGAGGAAGTCGAGGATCAGCTTCACGCCGTTGGCGTAGGTGCAGATGATGTTCTTGTCGGTCGGCTCGTACTCGATCGGCATCGTATCGTCGGCCTTGTTGGCCCACTGGCAGAGGTCGACGGTGTGCGCGCCCCAGTCGAGCACGCGGGCGCCGGAATCGAAGTCCCACTGGCCGCGCCAGCGGCCGTCGCAGTACGACTGGTTGAACGGACGCCAGGCCGCCGGCCCGAGCCAGAGGTTCCAGTCCACCTGGTCGGGCTGCGGAGTCGGCTGGGCCGGCAGCCAGGTGTTGTCGAGCACGGGCACATAGATCGAGGCGTGCATGGTGTGCAGCTTGCCCAGCTTGCCGCTGTGGACCAGTTCTACGGCCTTCTGGAAGTTCGTGACGCTGCGGCGCTGGGTGCCGGCCTGGAAGATGCGCTTCGTCCGGTGCATGGTGTCGGCCAATTCCTGACAGGCGGCAATGGTGATGCCGCAGGGCTTCTCGCTGTAGACGTCCTTGCCGGCCTTCGCGGCCAGGATCGAGGCCGGCGCGTGCCAGCGGTCGCCGGTCGCCACCAGCACGGCGTCGATGTCCTTGCGGTCGAGCAGTTCGCGGAAATCGCGGTACAGCTTGCAATCCTGGTTGCCGTAGTGCTGATCGACGAGCTGCTTGCCGGCCTCGCGCCGCTTGGCCTGGACGTCGGCAATCGCGACGCACTTGACGTCCGGGAACGGCAGCATCGCCTTGAGGTCGTAGGTGCAGCGCGGCCCGATGCCGATGACGCCGAGCGTGATCTTCTCGCTCGGAGCGACATTCCCCGCTTGCCCGAGCACATGGGCCGGGATAATCGTGGCGGCAGCGGCCGCTGCGGCAGTCTCCAGCACAAATTCGCGGCGCGTGGTCTTTGCGGACTTACTCATGGAGTTCCCCCCGGAAATGATTGCGGTTCGAGATCTCAACGTAATAGCATAGCGTCCTGAACCCCGGCCAAGCGACCAATTCGTGAAAAAGGGGTCGGGTGATTCGCGACCCTTTTTCCTTGCCCTGTTCCCTTTTCTTTTTCAATAGGTCAGACCTCTAGCCTTGGCGCTGGTCTCCCCAAGGGGTGCAGCCACGTGTTGCTTTTCTGCTGCCGCTGCCGGCAGCTCTGAGGAATAGCTTTTTCTTCGCACCGAGCGGGTCCATATCTGAACGGACGCGCGGGCTGTTTCCGGCTGGCAACTCCGTGGACTTGCCGGACCTTGGTTCGCACCTGGCCGTTGCGCCGCTTTTCGGTTGCGGCCTCCCACGGGAGTCACAGCCGTTCCTTACCCCTGGCTGGCGGGCATTCCCCATTTCATCCTTGCCGCCGTCGGTTACAATCGGCTCCCGGCCGCACCGGCATTCCACCGATCAACCCATGGAGAGCTTCATGCCCGAAGGACCTTCTCCAAGCGACTCGGACATACCACCGACTCCGGATTCGTCCGCAGCGCCTGCCGCCAGGCAGCGCGGCTGGCTGGACCGCGCCCTCGACGGCGTCGAATGGCTGGGCAACAAGCTGCCCGACCCGGTGCTGCTCTTTCTCGGAGCGCTGCTCCTGACCTGGTTCGCCTCCGCGTGGCTGGCCTCGGTCGAGTTCAGCGAAATCGATCCGCGCACCCTGGGACCGGGCAAGACCGCGGCGCCGATTCAGATCAAGGACCAACTCGAAGCCACTTCGCTGGTCGCGTTCCTGGCCCGAATGGTCAAGACCTTCGTGGAATTCGCGCCGCTGGGCATGGTGCTGGTCGTCCTGCTGGGCGTGGGGGTGGCCGAGCATACCGGCTTCATCAATGCCGGGCTGAAGGCGCTGCTGAACATCACGCCCCCCAAGCTGCTGACGCCGATGGTGATGCTGGTGGCCATCCTCAGTCACGGGGCCGGCGACAGCGGCTATGTCGTGGTGATTCCACTGGGCGGGGTGATCTTCCATGCCGCCGGCCGGCACCCGCTGGCCGGCATCGCGGTCGCCTTCGCCGGGGTTTCGGGCGGCCTCAGCGCCAACTTCATTCCGATCATGCTCGATCCGCTCCTGCAGGGCATCACCCAGACGGCCGCCCAGATCATTGCCCCAAGGCTGGAAGTCAATCCGCTGTGCAACTGGGGCTTCACCGCCGCCTCCAGCGTGCTGGTCGTGCTGCTGGCCTGGTTCATCACGGATCGGGTCATCGAACCTCGGCTGCGCCAGACCGCCGTGGATGGCGACACCACGGACATACCGCGCCTCGATCCGTTGACCGCGCCCGAACGGCGGGGCCTGATCGCCGGTCTGCTGACGGTCGCCGTCCTGCTGCTGGGGCTGACCCTGACGGCCTGGCGCGAAGGTTCTCCCTGGCGCACGCCGCAGGGCGACCTGCTGGTCGCGCGGGCGCCCCTGATCCAGTCGATTGTTCCGCTGATGTTCCTGCTCTTCCTCATCCCCGGCATGGTCCACGGCTACGTGGCCGGCACGGTCAAGAGCCACCGCGACATCATCCAGGGCATGAGCAAGGCGATGGGCACGATGAACTACTATCTGGTGCTGGCCTTCGTCGCCGCGCAATTCATCTTCGCCTTCAGCGAATCGAACGTGGGCATCCTCATCGCGGTCAAGGGCGGCGAGTTCCTCAAGGCGATGGAAGTGTCGCCGGCGCTGACCGTCTGCGGCGTGGTCTTCATCACCACCGCGTTCAACTTGCTGATCGGCTCGGCTTCCGCCAAGTGGGCCTTGCTGGGGCCGATCTTCGTGCCGATGCTGATGCAGCTGGGGCTGTCTCCGGAATTGACGCAGGCCGGCTATCGGATCGGCGATTCCTGCACGAACATCATCTCGCCCCTGATGCCGTATTTTCCGCTGGTGGTGGTCTACTGCCAGCGCTACGTCAAGAATACGGGCATCGGCACGCTGGTGGCGCTGATGCTGCCCTACTCGCTCACATTCCTGATTTGCTGGACGGCGCTGCTGCTCGCTTACTGGACACTGGGGCTGCCGCTGGGCATCGCCGCGCCGTACACCTATCCACCTTAGGCGGTTTCAGTTAATTACTTCGTCCAGGCTCGGCGGCGGTATGTCGATGAACCACCGGCCCAGTCCCGGTAAGCGTTCCAGATATTGTTCCAAAC
>JAGVLI010000761.1 GCA_020054355.1 Planctomycetales bacterium
CGCACCTCTCGGCCATTCGAGCAGCAGAGCTTCACCTTGCCCAGCGGCGAGAAAGCGGTGGTCGTCACGGGCGGCATCATTCTGGTCGTGCGCAACCTGCAGAACCAGGAAGTCTTCGATATTGAAGCGGATCGGCTGGTGTTCTGGACCACCGGCAATACGGAAGAACTGTTCGGCAACATGCGCCGCTCGCAGGGCCAGGCGAGCCGCGAGCTGGAATTTTTTCTGTCCGGCAACGTGGAAATCCGCCAGCAGAGCCGGCCGACCGATCAGCGGACCTTGCGCGCCGATGAGGTCTACTACGACGTGGGCCGCAACGTCGCGGTCGCCGTCAGCGCCGATCTGGAACTGAAGCGACCGGGGCTGGCCGAGCCGCTGCACGTCAAGGCCGATGAGTTGCTGCAACTTTCGCCCACGCTCTACGAAGCGGTGCGCGCCGAGGTTTTTTCCAGCAAGACGCCTTCCGACCCCGGCCTGAAGATCACCATGGCGCAAGCCACCATCGAGCAGCGGCAAGAAGTCCGGCAAACGGTGTTCGGCACCGATATTCCCAGCGCGCGCACGGGCGCGGTGCAAGCGGAGCCTCTGCACTACTTTCGCGGCACGGGTGTCGCCTTCGAGCTGGAAGACGTGCCGTTCTTCTATCTGCCGTTCGTGCAGGGCAACGTCGAAAAACCCTTCGGTCCGCTGATCGATTTCTCGCTGGGGTACAGCAGGATCTTCGGCGCGCAAGCCTCGGTCGCCTTCGACGTCTACGACCTGTTCGGCCTGGCGCCGCTGGAGGGCACGCGCTGGCGGCTGGACCTCGACTACCTGAGCAAGCGCGGGCCGGCGGCGGGAACCAAGTTCGACTATGCCGGCCACGATCTGTTCGGCATTCCCGGCCTGTACAACGGCGTGGCCCGGGCGTGGGGCATCTCCGACGACGGCGAGGACATCCTGGGGCCATTCCGCAATAACGAGCCGCATCCGAACGGCCGCGGCCGGGTGCTGGTCCGCCACGACTGGTGGGACCTGCCCGACGGCTTCAGCGTCAAGGGCCAATTTTCCTGGTTGAGCGACCGCAACTTCCTGGAGCAGTATTACAAGTACGAGTTCGACAACGAGCTCGACCAGGACACCTTCCTGTACATCAAGCAGCAACAAGGCAACTGGGCCTGGACCGGCCTGGCGGATGTGCGCCTGAACGACTGGGTGACGAAGACCGAATGGCTGCCGAGGCTGGACGGCTACGCGCTGGGCCTGTCGCCGTTCGAGTACTTCACCTACAACATCCACGGCAGCGCCGGCTATGCGCAGCTGAAGCCGACCGAGGAAGGCTCGCCGGTGATCCAGCCGACCCAGGTGCGCCTGGACACCGCGCGCTTCGACTTGTGGCAAGAGTTGAGCCTGCCGTTCTACGCGGGGCCGGTCAAGGTTGTGCCCTACGGCGTCCTCGATCTGACGCAGTACACCAAAGACCTGACCGGCGACGACCGCGGCCGGTTCTACGGCGGCGGCGGCGTGCGCGGCAGCATGCCCCTGAGCCGGCTTTACCCGTCGGTGGCCAGCGAGCTGTGGAACCTGAACGGCCTCTATCACAAGATCGTGCTCGGCGGCAATTTCTACGCGGCGCGCTCGGACACGCCCTTCTCGCAGTTGCCGCAGCTGGACGAACTGCACGACGACGCCAGCGATCAGGCGATCCGCGACATCACGCCGCTGCAGCCGCAGTTAAACGCTCAGGCCGGCGTCGCCCTGGCGACCTCGCCCCTGTTCAATCCGCAGACCTATGCCATCCGTCGGCTGGTGAATAACCGTATCGATACGCTGGACACGATTCAGGTGCTGCAAATGGACGTGCGGCAGCGCTTGCAGACCAAGCGCGGCTATCCGGGGTTGCAGCACATCATCGACTGGATGACGTTGGACACGTCCGCTTCGTACTTCCCGGATGCGGCGCGCGACAACTTCGGCGAGAGCTTCTCGTTCTTCCAGTACAACTATACCTGGAATATCGGCGACCGGACGGCCTTCGTGTCCGACGGCTGGTTCGATCCGTTCGGCGACGGCGCGCGGGTATGGAGCGTCGGCGCGTTCATCAACCGGCCGGACCGCACCAGCTTCTATCTCGGCTACCGCCAGATCGAACCGCTGAACAGCCAGGCGGTGAGCGGTGCGGCCACCTATGTCTTCAGTCCCAAGTACGCCATGACCGCCTCCAGCGTCTACGACTTCGGCATTCGGGAAAGCATGGCGAACTCGATCATCCTGACACGGATGGGGTCCGACATTCAGGTCAGCCTGGGCTTGACCTGGAACACCCTGCAGAACAACTTCGGCGCCATCCTCACGATCGTGCCCAACCTGGTGGCGCCGAATTTTCTGCCGGGATCGCGGGGCCTCGGCATGACGCCGTCGGGCCGGTAAACGTTCCGTGGGGATAGTGCAACGCCGCGCGGCGTCACTCGGCTTCTTCGGGCAACGGCGCTTTCGGATCGCCGGCTTCCACGCGCTTCAGCTGCTTGCGGAAATAGTCGTTCTTGGGTTCCAGCTCCAGGCAGCGCTTCATCAACTCGACGGCCTTGTCCTTGTTGCCGCGCTGGAAATGCGCTTCGGCCAAGGTGTCCAGATAACCCGCGCTGTCCGGGGATAGCTGGACCGCCCGCTCCGCCGCTTCCTGGGCCTTCTCCAGCTGACGACGGCAGCAGGCCGCCAACCAGGCCAGCGTATTGTGGCTCGTCGCGCTGCGCGGATACTCCTTGCAAACCTTCTCGTGGATCGCGAAGACCTGGCCGAACAGCTCGTCGGCCTCAGGTTTGCGATCCGCCTTTTCCAGGTCGGCCACCAGCTGAATGGGCAGGTTGACGTTGCCCGGCGACAGCTTGAGACAAAGCTGGATCTCGCGCTTGGCCTCGTCGAGCTTGCCGGCTTGCAGCGCTGCCCTGGCGGCGTTCTGATGCACCAGCAACGGCACCTGCACGTGGGCGGTCTGTTCCACGAACTGCACGGTGGTCCGCATGCAGCGCAGCCGGAACTTCTCGAACAGGTCGGCCGCCTGGGCATGTTCCTTGCGGTACTGTGCAGCGTAAGCCAGGTGGCGGAGCGATTCGTTCAGTCCCCAGCTCTCCAGCGCGCCGGTGCGGAAGATCAAGTCGCGCTCGCGCTCCGCGTCCGCCAGATGGCCGCGTTCGCCCAGCACACGGGCAAAGTGATAGCGGGTCACGTATTCGCCGCCGAGCAGGAGCCAGTGGGACAGTTCGATGAACTTCTTGCCCTCGGCTGCCTGACCGTCCTGCATCAACGCCCAGCCGTGCAGGAATAACGGCAACGGTTGCCCCTTGTCCTTGTCCCAAGCCTGTCGATAGCGCTGGGCCGCTTCCTTCCACGATTTCCTAGCCGCCAGAACGTCTCCCAAGCGTTGCAGCGTCGTCGCGGTCGGCGCGGCGCCGACCGACTTCTCCAGGCATTTTTCCTCGAGTTCCTTGCGTCCGACCAGGGCAAACGCCTCGGCCAGGTCCGCCAGCAGCGAGCCGTCCTTTTCGACGTTGGGATCCTCGATGAGCCTGCGGGCGCTCTGGATCAGAGCAGCACGTTCCTTCTCGCCGAGCTTGCCGTCGAACAGCGAGCGCAATTGCTTGAGAATGGCCGCAGTCTCATCAGCGGTGTGCTGATGACGCAGCATTTTCCACCAGCCGAGTGCCGCGTTGCTTCGATTCGGAAACAGCGCGGCCAGGTACTGGGACAGTATGGCATCGCCTTGCAAGTTCTTGAGCCGTTCCGCCGCCGTGGCGAACGCCAGGTCTTTCAGCCCCAGGCGCATTTCCTGCTGCACCAGGTCGCTGACGGTCGGGTACTCGCTCCGCCCTTCGAGCTGTTCGGGCAGCGTCTTCAGCAGTTCGATGGCCTTGTCCTGCTCGCCGAGGTGGGCCAGCACGCGCGCTTTGCCCAGTAGAACGCCGGGCCGCTGCTCCGGTAGCGCTTCGTTGACCTTGTCGGCCAGCGCCATGGCTTCGGCGTAGCGCGACTGGAAGCAGAGGACTTCAAAGGCGGGATAGTACTGCTTGCCGCGAATCAGCAGGGCCAGCGCATCGTCGGAGCGGTCATTGAGGAACAGCGCCTTCGCGCCGAGCCAGACGTAGTCGGGATGGTCGAAATTGGCGGTGGTGAATTTCCGCAGTTCTTCCAGTGCTTTGTTCAGCTCAACCTGGTTGCCCGCCACGCGGTGGAAAGCGATGGTGTGGGTCAATTTTTCGATGCCGAACTCGTCGGGATCGTTGTCCTTGACGTAGCGGCGGGCCAGTTCCTGCCAATCGCTTTGCTCGGCGAGCAGGGTGTGGATTACCTTGAAATTGCCGGACTTCTCCGCCGCCCAGCGTTGCAGCTTGGCGTCCTTGCCCTGGGCGCGAACGAGATGAAAGAGGACTTCCGCCGCCGCCTTATCCCCCTTCTCGGCCTTGGCCTTGCAGTACGCGATCTTCTCGTCGAGCTTCCCGGCAAAGAGCAAGTGGGCGGCGTAGTGGCGCGCGGCGGTCTCGCTCTCGCTGGCCAGGCCCAGTTCCAGGAACTGCTCCAGGGTTTGCTGGTTGCCTGCGATGAGCAAGTCACCCGCGCTTTGGACAACCTCGCGGGACAGTTGCTCGTAGATGTTGCGGCGCAGCGGCACGTTCTCCTCGGCGGTGGAGATTTTCAGCAGCGTGGTGAAGCCGACATTGCCGAGCTTGGACAACTCCTTGCAGACCGTGAGCTTGTCTTCGTCCGCGCCGTTCTTGTAGCGCTGAATCAGGGTGAGAATGTTCTTCGGCGTGTCCGGATAGACGCCCCATTTGAAGTCCTCAAGGATTTCGCCGGCGCGGCGCGCGACCTCGCGGTCCTGGCTCTTGGCTGCTTCGACCAGGGCTGCCTCGGCCTTGCGTCCAGCGGCGCGCAGAAACACGGACGCTTGCTCGCGGACCTGGAAGGTGTCGTCGCCGAGTTGCTTGACCGCCTTGGCGATGTCCGCCTCCGTCGGTTCGGCAGCGCCGAGCAGCGTTGCCGTCAGCACGAGGAAACAGCTGGCCAGCCTGCGCGCGAACGCCTTCATGGGAAGCTCCCGAATGAGCCTGGTGCTACTTCCAGGCACTGTTTGCCCGTGGGTCACGATTCCAATCGTGACAGGCGGTGAAGATTGTCACGATTGGAATCGTGACCCACGGGCCAGCCGTCACTTGATTGGGCACTGGGTCATTGGTGGCCGACTCTTGCAGGTCAGGCTTTCCAGCTTGACGCTTCACGGTTCGTCAGGCTGGAAAGCCTGACCTACAACTGGACGAGGGGAACCTATTCAGTCTAACGTCCAGCCGGCACTTCGCACAACGCTGCGATCCCTCCAACCGCGCCCACCGGACCCTCCGAATACCATTGGGCTGGCACGAGTCCAGTTGCAGCGGTCGTAACGACTGCAAAAAAGACGGCAACGGTAGCGGCGTCCCGCGCCGGATCGCGTGAGAAATTCCGAAAAAGGATTGCGACGCTTGCGGGATTGCGCGAAGATGGGTAATCGCTGCCGTTGACCCTCAGTCCGGGGAACGGCTCCCATTCGACGACTCGCGTCAGGTCCCTTTTCGGTTCGCGAATGGGCGGCATTTCCTCGACTGGTCCGCAACACCGACGAGTATCGTGCTGCCTGGCCGTGGCTGCGCGACCGGTCTTCGATTCACAGCGACAGCGCTCATCCTGGCCCCTTCCAGGGGGGTTCCCGTTACTGGAGTGGTGTACCATGCCGAAAATCTGTGAGATCTGCAAACAGCCCTACGCCGATAACCTGACCAGCTGTCCGAACTGCGATGTGGACATCTTCGGTTCGCCATCGGCATCCGACGATCCGGACGGCGCAGCGCC
>JAGVLI010000523.1 GCA_020054355.1 Planctomycetales bacterium
GCGGACTGCTTGCCGCGCTTGTCGCCGCCGGCTTTGTCGCCGGCTTCCATCGCCGCCAGCAGCCGCCAGGCCAGCGGGCCTTTTTCTTCCTCGAACGCCTTGGCCATGTCGGTGATGACCGCTTCGCCGGCCAGCAGGTTGCCGACGCAGACGTAGCCCTTGCCTTCCTTGCCGCCCGCGTACGGAATGCACATCTTGCCGGTGAACGCGGCGGTGTTGCCCTGCTTATCGACGATGGCCAGCTGGCGGACTTCGCGCTGCTTGTCGGCCTCGGTCAGCATCTTGACCGCATCCTGGGCGGACTTGCCGTCGGCCAGCAGTTCCAGTCCTTTCGAGCCGTAAGTGATGTTGATGGCGCTCTGGGTGGCGATGGCGCCGACGTTGGCCTTGGCCCACGGCACGCAGTTGCCCACGGCCAGCACGCGCGAGGCGGTCGCCACGCCCCATTCCTTGCTGTCGGCATCGTATGCCGCGATGGAGAACGTCGTGGCCCAGACTTCCGGCGGGGCAGGGGAAGGCGGCTGGGCCGCGAGACCGACGGTCAGCGTGCCGATGATGGCAACCAAGACGAACAGGGAACGATAAGGCGAACGCATCGGTACGATCCTCCTGCCGTGGACGCATGAAGCGATGGGGTGTATTCTCGGCAGCTGCGAGGACAATTGCCAGCAAGAACCGCCGCGTGTTGCGAAGCCGCAAGCGGCGCGAAAAGCCGCAAGCAGCGCGAATAGCCGCGAGCGGCCTCAACGGCTGCGGCCTTTCTCCTGATACTGCTTGAGCAGCGCCTGAAGCCGGGCAACGACCTCCGGCTGCTTCAGATAGAGGTTGTGCTGTTCCTGCAAGTCGTCGGCCAGGTTGTAGAGTTGCCCGGCGGGGCCGTCGGCTGCCGGCTTTTCGGTTCGGGGAGCCGTGAAACCGCCGGAGCCGAGGCCGTCGATCAGCTTCCAGTGGCCTTGGCGGATGGCGAACAGGCCGCTGGCGGAATGATGCACCGTCGCTTCCCGAAACGGCTTCTCCAGCTGCTCGCCGCGCAGCGCCGGCAGGATGCTGTAGCTGTCCTCGCCCGCGTTGTCGGGCAGTTTCTCCTCCACGATGGCCGCGCAGGTGGCCAGGACGTCCGTCAGGCAGATGGTCTGGTCGGAGGTGGTCCCCGGCTTGATCTTGCCCGGCCAGCGAGCGATGAACGGCACCCGATGGCCGCCTTCGTGGATGTCCGCCTTCTGCCCGCGATAGCCGCCATTCGAGCGATGGCCGAACTTCTTGATATCCTCGACCGGCCAGTGGCCGCCGTTGTCGCTGGTGACGATGACCAGGGTGTTGTCGCGCAGCTTCAGCCGATCGAGCGCTGTCAGCACCTCACCGACGCCGTGGTCCACCTGGACGGTGAAATCGCCATAGGCGCCGGCCTTGCTCTTGCCCTCGAAGTCCTTGGTCGGCAGCCAGGGCGTGTGCGGGCCGCTCAGCGGCACATAGAGAAAGAACGGCTTGCCGGGCGTGTCCTTCGCGTGCTTATCGAGAAAATCCAGGGTCTTCCGCATACAGACCGGCAACACATCAACGTGCTTGAACGACGGCGCAATCGGCCCGCCGCGCCAGAAACCCAGGCCGCCTTCGCGCTGGCCTTTGCTGTCTTCAATCTTAGCGGTCGGTTGCTCGACGCAGCGTTCGTTCTCCACGAAGACATAGGGAATCATGTCGAGCGAAGCGGGGATGCCGAAGAAGTAGTCGAAGCCGACCGAGTTCGGGCCGGGCTTCAGGGGCTTGGCGTAGTCGGTCGGTTTCTCACTGCCCAGGCCAAGATGCCATTTGCCGACGCAGCCGGTGGCGTAGCCGTGCTTCTTCAGCAGCGAGGCCACGGTCATTCTTTCCGGCTCGATCAGCGGCGTATCGTAGCCCTGGAAGACGCCTTGCTTGAGCCGGGTACGCCAGGCATAGCGGCCGGTGAGGAGGCCATAGCGGGTCGGGGTGCAAACCGAGGAAGGCGAGTGGGCGTCGGTGAACCGCATGCCCTCGGCGGCGAGGCGGTCCAGGTTCGCCGTCGGGATTTTCGACTCCTGGTTGTAGCAGCCCAGGTCGCCGCTCCCCAGGTCATCCGCAAGGATGAGCACGATATTGGGCACCCTCGGCTTTTCCGCACCCTCGGCTTGATTGGCGCAGGATATTGACAAGATCGCGAGCAGACTGGCAAGGACGAATGTCGTGATTCCTTGCGGCGGATTGGACCGATTCGCGTTCATGACAACTGCTCCCGGATGGTTCGCGAGGGCGGTGCGGCTTGCACGACCAGCATGGAACGAAGCCCTGGGATTGTACTCGATCCTCTGGGGCAGTCGGCCCATGACTCAAGGAAAAACCCCTGAAGCGCCGTCGGCGCTCGCAAGGCGCAGCCTCGTACTGGCAGCCTTGCGCGTCCGCCTGGCATACGCCACGCCGAAGGGGTTCAGCTGCGGGGCGCGCACCGCGTCCGGGTGGGCGGGGGAAAACCGCCTGTGCGTGAGATAAGATGAGACCAGTCAGTTTCGAGCATGGCAAATCGGGGTGCGTTGCGTCAAGCCCGGCAGCCCCCGCCGACTGCGGTCCTGGCTGATCTGCCGAGGCCCTGGAATTCGATTCAGGAAGGATGCAGCGCGGCGACGACCGCCTCCAGCTTGGCGGGGTCGAGCGGCTTGGTCAGGTGCAGGTCGAACCCCGCAGCGCGCGCGCGCCGTTTGTCCTCGTCCTGGCCGTAGCCGGTCATCGCCGCCAGCAGCAGCGGCGGGAATTCCAGCTGGGCGCGGAGTTGCTGGGCCACTTCGTAGCCGGTCATGCCCGGCAGCCCGATATCGAGCAGGATGATTTCCGGACGGAAGTCGCGTGCCGCCTGGAGCACCGACAGCCCGTCGTGGACGGTGCGGGCCTCGTGGCCCCAGAGCCGCAACAGCGTGGCGGCGTCGGGGGAGTAGATGTGGCTGTTGGCTCGGTAGTGGCTCACCAGCGTCTGGAGCGACACCAACTCGGCTTGAGA
>JAGVLI010000314.1 GCA_020054355.1 Planctomycetales bacterium
GCCGCCCGACAGCACCGCCACGGCCTGCTCCGGCGGCACGTCCACCAGGATGCCGCGCAGGAAGGGAATCTCCAGGGTAACGCTGCACTGCATGCACTTGATCTTCACGCCGCCCTGGTCTTCCGGCGCTTTCATGACGAAGTGACACTTCGGACAGGCGAAGACGATCGCCATGGGCGGACTCCGGCTAATGAGGCTTGTTGCCGCTGGCCTCGTCCTTGGTCGGTGATTCAGGCGGTGCGGCGGGTCGAAATAGCTTGCGTGGACTGGTCGCGGACTTGATCAACAACGCTTGAAATGCCGTATTGCGTTCGATCAACTCATCAACCAATTCATCGTCTTCGTCGACTGGCTGAATTGACAGCAAACGATGGTCTGGCAGTTCAACGACCAACGCTTGTCCTGACTCAGAACAACGTCGAAGGTAGCCTTCGGTATCCGATTGCAGCTCATGCAGTGGGATGATCTTCGTGGCCATGAAATTCTTCCCCGGCAACGATCAGCTTGTTACCTTTCTTACGTCCTACGATCAGGACTACGACCTCATTCTTAGCCTCTTCCACATTGTACAATACTCGTAGGTCTCCAAGCCGCAGTTCAAAGCCCGCAAAGGGATTTGGCCGCAGCTTTTTCAAGGCCTTGCTCGTTGCCGTGGGTTGGTCGAGCAACCGGCTGGCAATCCCCTCTTCCACAATTCGCTGCTCGCGCGCGGACAATGCCCGCAGCTGATTCTCCGCCACTTCCGTGATGCTGATTTCGTAAGGCATGGGCGGTCTGAGGAACAGCGGCTTGCTTATCCCGCGACGATATTCACCAGCTTCCCCGGAACCACGATCACCTTCTTGACCTGCTTGCCTTCGAGCAGCCCCTTGACCTTCTCGTCGGCCAGGGCGGTCGCCTCCAGCTGGGCCTTGTCGGTTTCCGGCGGCACCAGCAGGCGGGCGCGGAGCTTGCCGTTGATCTGCACCGGCACTTCCACTTCCGCGTCGCGGGTCAGCGCCTCGTCGAACGTGGGCCAAGGTTCGTAGGCCAGGGTATCCTTGTGGCCGAGTGCGTTCCACAGTTCTTCGCCCAGGTGCGGCGCGAACGGACTCAGCAGCAGCACGAAGGTGTTCAGCACCGAGCGCGGCCGGACCGTGAGCTTGCTCAGGTGGTTGGTGAACTCCATCATCGCGGCAATCGCGGTGTTGAAGCGCATGGCCTCGAGGTCTTCCGTCACCTTCTTGACCGTCTTGTGGAGCAGGCGCAGCGTCTCCTGGTCCGGTTGGGCGTCCTGGACGGATGCCGCGAGCTTCACGGACTCCGCCCGGTCGTCAATGACGATCCGCCAGACGCGGTCCAGGAAGCGATGCACACCCTTCACCCCCTGCATGCTCCAGGGCTTGGTCGCTTCCAGCGGCCCCATGAACATCTCGAACAGGCGCAGGCTATCCGCGCCGAACTCGTTGACCACGTCATCGGGGTTAATCACATTGCCCCGGCTCTTGGACATCTTGTCGGCCCGCGAGGTCAGCTCGATGTTCGTGCCGGTCAGATAAATCTTGCCCTGCTTCTTCTCGGTCTGCTCCTCGGTATTCAGATTGGTCGGTTTTTCCTCGGCGGACTTCTGGTTCAGGAGGCCGAAAGTTACTCTGCGGTTCTCGTCCTCGAATTTCAGCCCGATAATCCCCATGCCAGTCAGCAGCGTCTGGTTCGCCTGGTAGACTTCCGGACTAACGTGATACTGCGCTTCGCCCAGGATCATGCCCTGGTTGACCAGCTTCTGGAACGGCTCGCGCGTCGCCACGTGGCCCCGGTCGAACAGGACCTTGTGCCAGAAGCGCGAATAGAGCAGGTGCAGCACCGCATGTTCCGCGCCGCCGACGTAGAGATCGACCGGCAGGAACTTCTTCTGTTGCTCCGGCGCGCAAAACGATTGCTCGTTGCGCGGGTCGATATAGCGCAGGTAGTACCAGCAGCTGCCTGCCCACTGCGGCATGGTGTTGGTTTCGCGGCGGTAGCGCTTTCCGTCGCGCGTGACGCACAGCCAGTCGTCGGCCCTTGCCAGCACCGCTTCAGGCCTGCCGGTCGGCAGATAGTCCGTCAGCTCCGGCAGCAGCAGCGGCAGATCGGAGAAATCCAGGGTGCGCACCACGCCCGTCGGCTGGCCCTGGTCGTCCAGTTCGTGCAGCAGTGGGAACGGCTCGCCCCAGTAGCGCTGCCGGCTGAACAGCCAGTCGCGCAGCTTGTAGTTCACTTTCAGACTGCCCTGGCCGCGCTCCGCCAGCCAGGCGGTGATCTTGCGCTTGAACTCCGCCGTGGGCAGGCCGTCGAATTGCTCGGAATTGATGGCGGTGCCTTCCTCGACGAAGACCTCGTCGAAGTCGCCCGCATGGTCCACGTAGACCGATTCCACGTACTGCACCGCGTTCTTGTTGGCCTGGGACTTCCAGGCGGCCACGCCGCGCTTCAGCAGGGTGGCCATCTCCGGCGTCAGCGTTTCGGGCATCTCCTTGCCCGGACGGTCCATCTGCTCGACGTTTTGATAGAACTTGGTCGCGGTCAGCCAGGCCACCGTCGGCTTGACCACGGCGCGGATCGGCAGCTTGTGCGCCTTGGCGAACTCGGCATCGCGCTCGTCGTGCGCTGGCACCGCCATGATCGCTCCGGTGCCATAGCTCGACAGCACGTAATCCGCGATCCAGATCGGTACCTTCTCCGAGTTCACGGGGTTGACGGCGAACGCGCCCGTAAAGACGCCCGTCTTTTCTTTCGTGCCGGTCATACGGTCGCGCTCACTCTTGCGCGCCGTGTCTTCCTGGTAGCGCTTCACGGCCGCCTGCTGCTTGGCCGTGGTGATGGCAGCCACCAGCGGATGCTCCGGGGCCAGCACCATGTAAGTCGCGCCGAAGAGCGTATCGGGCCGGGTGGTGAAGACGCGGATGGAAGCCGGGACCATCGGGTCCACCGGCGGCATGGCCAGCTGGAAATCGACCTCGGCCCCTTCGCTGCGGCCGATCCAGTCGCGCTGCTGCTTCTTGATGGGTTCGGGCCAGTCCAGGGTTTCCAGGTCGTCGTGCAGCCGGTCGGCGTACTCGGTGATGCGCAGCAGCCACTGGCGCAGCGGCATTTGCACCACCGGATGGCCGCCGCGTTCCGATTTTCCGTCAACCACTTCCTCATTTGATAGCACCGATTTCAGTCCGGCGCACCAGTTTACCGGGCTTTCGGCCAAGTAGGCTAGCCGCTTGGAGTCCTGATAAAAGGATACTGCGGCTTCACCCTGTGCCTGCACGTCCGACGGAATGGGCAATTCCGCGATGGGCCGTCCCTTCTTCAGTTCGCGGTCGTACCAAGTGTCGTACAGGACGAGGAAGATCCACTGCGTCCATTTGAAGTAGTTCGGATCGGTGGTATCGACCTCGCGGTCCCAGTCGTAGCTGAATCCCAGCATCTGGATTTGTCGGCGAAAGGTGCTGATGTTTTTCTGCGTCTGCGTGCGTGGATGTTCTCCAGTCTGACGGGCATGCTCTTCCGCCGGCAGGCCGAAGGCGTCCCAGCCCATGGGATGCAGCACGTTCCGGCCGCGCATGCGCTGCCAGCGGGCCAGGATGTCGGTGGCGGTATAACCTTCGGGATGGCCGACGTGCAGGCCGGAGCCGGACGGATAGGGGAACATGTCCAGGATGTAGTATTTCGGCTGGTCGGAGTCGGCCGGCGTGCGGAAGGTCTTGTTTTCCAGCCAGAAGCGCTGCCAGCGCGGCTCGATGGCCTTGGGATTATACGAAGGCATGTGTCCCACTCGAAAGTGCGGTCGGAGAAAAGCAGTTCACGCTTGGATGATAAGGCATTCAGAGTAGTCGTCCGGGGCGAGGCCGTCAACGCCGGGACCACGGGGGAAAGGACACGCCCAGGGCGCGCGCGGTTCTGATGGCGCTGGCGATTTCGCACGGACCGTAGGAAGCGCGAAGGCAATGGTTCGATGACGACACTTCGCTCCGGCCCGTCACCTCAGCGCGATTTCGGCTTGCCCTTTCGCGGCGGCGTTTTCTTGCGCCCGCGCAGCCCCAGTTCGCGGAGCCGTCCGTCGGTCCAGGACCGGTCCCCGCCCAGCAAGGGCGGGTCAGGCTCGGCGGCGTAGTCGAGCGTGCCTTCGTAGCCGCCGTTCAGGTAGAATTGCTCGACCAGCGCTTGCAAATCCAGCGGCACGTCCGCGTCCTCCGGACGCAGCGGGATTCTCACCGCCGGCAAACGTTCCCATATCGGCATCGGGTAGACTTCGGCCTGGTCGCGCCGGGTGGCGCGGCGGACGCAGACCATGTACGGCGTCCGGACATGCCGTTTGAGATGGGCCAGCGGGAAAGCCAGCGTGTGGCCGCCGAAGCGGTTCAGGTCGATTTCGACCAGGTTGGTGTCCGAGGCCAGGATGTCGCACTGCTTGCGTTGGTATTGCTCCCGATTCAGGCCGGGGGATTTGTTGCTCGGACTGAGGAATTCGATGACCGTCACGACCCGGTTGCCGCTCTCGCGGTCGATGATTTCGAGATAGGTCTCGGTGGCGACCTCGGGTCCGGCCTGGACCAGCACCGGCTCGGCCACGGCCACGCCGGCCGTGGACCGCGTTGTCGATTCCCGATACGACTCAAACTCGACCACGCGGACGTCGGGAAACAGCGGGTGGTCCTTGATCCCCTGGGGTGTTTCCAGCAGGATACTCTCCTCGACACGCGCGCGCAGCGCCCTCGGCAGGACGCGCTGCAGCGCATCGCTCGTGTAAATGACGAGTCGCGCGTGGACGTCGCGCCAGTGGGCTTCGAGGTAGGGGTCCATCCCCGGAAAAGGGCTTGGCATCGGTCGGCCTCAAGGAATGAAGGGAACAAAGCGGCTGCCCATGATTGTAGCGCGGCGGCGCTCGCCTGCAAGCCTGCGAAGCCGCCAGCGGGCCAGCGGCGCTTCCCTGGGAATCCGCATGACATCGCCACGACGCAGCGGTATACTACTCCCACCGTTGACAAACTCCCTCAACCTTCAAGAGTCCACGCCAGGGATACCGAGCAGCCCGACTTGGCCGTTTGGTTCCTCGGCGAGTCAGCCACCCGTGAAACTTTTCGTCGGCTCGGAGGTTTTGCCATGTCCCGACTCATCGGCCTGCGTTTTCATCTCTGGCTGGGCAGCCTGTTCGTGTTCGCCTTTGTCGTAGGCTGCGCCGATAACGGCAACAGCGGCGGCGAACAGGCGAACAACGGCGACACGCCGCGGCGCCGGCCCCGGCCGGTCACC
>JAGVLI010000997.1 GCA_020054355.1 Planctomycetales bacterium
ACCACTTGGCCACTACCTGTAGGGTCCGCTGTGCGGACCGATCACTAGCGCTTGTGGTCCGCACAGCGGACCCTACAGTTTTGTTGCAAAGCCCCCCCTTTATCAGTCTCAATGAGCATCAATAAGGGTTAGTGTGTACTAAGCAGGCGAGCGTCGAGGCGTCAGCCCGACGTGGAACGATGGGTCAGCGAGTGAAGGGCAGCATGGAAGTGACCGCGCCGGCGGTATAGAGCAGGCTCCAGACGAAGACGAAGCCCAGCGCCGCTGTGGCCAGTCCTTGCACGAGCAGGCTCGCCTCGCTGAAGTAGATCACGCCGGGATAGTCTGGCAGATAGCGGATGGGCAGCGTTTCGCCCACGGAACGCGGAAATCAGGACGCGGCGAAGCCCGGCACGGCCCGGCAGCGCTGGCCGGAGGCGTCGAGGCAGACGATGGTCGGCCGATAGGTCGTGTTCCAGATCAACGGATGGTTGGCCGGCGTGTCGATGTCCTCGCTATGCTCTTCCTGAACGTGAGTGACCACGCCTGGCGTCGAAATGCCGAACAGGCAGGCCCAGAGTTCCAGCAGGAACGAGCCGCCGACCCAGATCAGTCCCAGCAACGAACCCACCAGGATCAGCAGCGGATAGACGGCTTCGAGCGAATCCAGGCGCATAAACCACCTCGAGTTGTGAGAGGCTGTCGGCTCGCAGCCTCCTCACGGGGTTATTTGCTGCCGGCTCGCTGTCATTGGCTGGGACTTCCCGAACTCGAAGTCGGTTGATTGTTCAGTAGTTCAATACGTACGACGTGCAACAAGGATACCAGATCATAGTCGTCGGCCACGCCGCTGCCGAGTTTCGATTCGATGCCGACATGAATGGACGACCGAGTCAAGAACGCCATTTCCGGATGCTTCACGTCGTAGGTCTTACCGTCCGACAGATAAATGCGAAGCGGCCGAAATGGTTGGTTACGCAGTTCCTTGCGGATTTCCTCGGCTTTCATCTTAGTGCTCCAGTCCGAATGGGCGCAATACGCTTCCGTGAAGCGTCGCGAACCGACAGATCATCTTCCACTGCAATCTACCATAAACTCGCGCGTTCACGCCATCGCCTGGCGCAGGTCTTCCTGCAAATCGGCCACGTCCTCGATGCCGACGCTGAGCCGGACCAGGCCGTCGTCGATGCCGCGCGCCTGGCGAATCTCCGGCGGGATGCTGGCGTGCGTCATCGTCGCGGGATGGCCGATCAGCGATTCCACGCCGCCCAGGCTTTCCGCCAGGCTGAAGAGCTTGGTGCGGGTCAGCAGACGCAGGGCCGCTTCCTTGCCGCCCTTGACGCTCAGGCTGATCATGCCGCCGAAATCGCGCATCTGCTTCTTGGCCAGCTCGTGCCCCGGATGGCTCGCCAGGCCCGGATAGTAGACCCGCTGCACCGTGGGTTGTTTTTCCAGCCAGGCGGCCAGGTGCTTCGCGTTGGCGCAGTGACGTTCCATGCGGATGGCCAGGGTCTTCAGGCCGCGCAGCGTCAGCCAGGCATCGAACGGGCCGGGCACCCCGCCCGCCGCGTTCTGATAGAAGGCGATCGGTTGCAAGAGGTCGCGCCGGCCGATGGCAGCGCCGCCGATCACGTCGGAATGGCCGCCGAGATACTTCGTCGTGCTGTGGACCGCGAGGTCCGCGCCCAGGGCAATCGGCAGCTGGAGGTAGGGCGAGGCGAAGGTGTTGTCCACGGCCAGCACCGCGCCGGCCTGGTGGGCGAGCTTGGCGATGGCGGCGATATCGACGACCTGCAACAGCGGATTGGTCGGCGTCTCGATCCAGACCAGCTTGGTCTTTTTCGTGATGATCGGCTGAAAGCCGGCGGGACTGGCATCCTCGGTATAGCGCGTCACCAGGCCCCACGGCCTGAAGACGCGCTCGAACAGCCGAAACGTCCCGCCGTAGAGGTCGGCGGCGGCGGCGACTTCATCGCCGGGCTGCAGCAGTCCCTGAATCACGGCGGTAGTGGCGGCCAGTCCGGAAGCGAAAGCGAGGCCGCGTTCGCCGCCTTCGAGTGCTGCCAGGCAGGTTTCCAGGGCGGCGCGGGTCGGGTTGCCGCTGCGGGAGTATTCGTAGCCCTTGTGCTGGCCGGGCGCGGCCTGCGTATAGGTGGACGTGGCGTAGATCGGCACCACGGTGGCGCCGGTGGCCGGGTCGGCGTCCTGGCCGGCGTGAATGGCGCGGGTGGCGAAGCCGGACGAATCGAATTGACGTTCCATCGTATCCTCTCTCCCTACATCAGAGCTTCATCCGGCGATCTGCCGATGAGGCTGTGCCAGCTGCTTGCGCCGCTTCGCGATGTCCGTCATGATGGCCCACAATACTTCTCCCAGTGTTGAGGGCTTGTTGGTTGCTGGACCCGACTTCCCTTCTTCCGCACTTACCTCGGATTCCAGCGATGGCACCGCGGCAGTCATTTCCATCACCAGGCTTTCCAATAATTCAGCTGCCACCGCCGCGGAGTTGGTGGACTGGTCGATCTTCCCAAGCACCTCGGCAATTCTGCCCAGCGCCTGTTCGGTCGCCTGGGATACGGATAGTTCCAATCGCCGTGAAACCTGGGGAATTTGCGGCGAAGGCAGGCCCTGTTCTTGACGGCGAAGCTGCTCCATGCGCATCCGGTAGAAATGCGTGTAATGGGCCGCACCCAAGGCGCCGTGCGCCGTATCGGGCAGCTGGGCGACGATTTCCGCTCCCATTTTTCGGGCAATTTCTCGAATTCTCTCATTCATGCGCTGCCTCCCCCTGCCGGGGCGGGAATCGGATTTCCATGTAGGTTCCGTCGAGAACGAACCCCACGGCACCTTGATTGGTTTCCTGTCCCTTTTTTACCAGGAACGCATGCAGTTCGGTCAGATTTTTCTCGATGGCCTCCACGCTGGTATAACAATGCAGCATGATGGTCTCATCGAAGATCAGTTTCCCGCCCTGGCTGTCGTCTCGCCAGACACCTCTACCCTTCGGGAAGGCAGTTGCTCCGCCGAAACACGTGCCCAACAGTTCCAGTGCAGCTTGCTCCCAGCCCGCCTGATCGATGGGCTTCATGTCTCGGTCGCTGCTGGGGATGAACAGGCCCAGCAACACGGACTCGGCCTTGACGACGCCGGGAATGTCCACGATGCCTGCCATGACTGCTTCCTCCCTGCGCTTTCGTTGTACGCGCCGCAGGCCGATCCGCTGAGGCGAACCCGCAACGGCGAAAACAAATGGGGCCGCCGGGGCCGTTTGCGGCGGTCCCGGCGGCCCTGCGATTCCATGCCCACCAGCGCTTACAGCTTGACCAGGAACATGACGGTGCCGGTCTGGATGAAGTCGCCGTTGCGCAGCTGTTTCTTCTGGCTGGGCGTCAGGCGGACGCGGTTGACGAAGGTGCCGTTGGCGCTGTTCATGTCTTCCACGAACAGGCTGCCGCCTTCCCAGCTGACGCAGGCATGCTGGCGGGAAGACTGCGGCTCGGTCGGCGATTCCTGATCGGTGATGTCGATGTCCACCGGGTTCTCGTCGAAGCGGCCGATGTAGTTGAGGCCCTCGTAGATCGGATACTCGACCTGCGTGCGCATGCCGCGCACCACCACCAGCTTGGCCAGGGCTTCCGGCGACAACCGCATGACCGTGGCGGCGGGACCGGCGGCGGCGTGTATCGCCCCGGCAGCGGAGTGATCAATCCACGCATCCTCCGCGAGGTGAAGCCGCAGTACACAGCTGACGCCATGCGTGCCAAGGTGCAGGGCACGGTGCTTC
>JAGVLI010000924.1 GCA_020054355.1 Planctomycetales bacterium
CCTCCCACGGTCCCCGACGCAAAAAGACGAGGGCCAGGGGCCAACCAGACTTCCGAAGTCTTGAAGACTTCGGAAGTCTGGTTGGCCCACTCTGCTACTCTCCGATGCAATACAGGTGCTCCTTGCAGCGGACGTACATCCGCTTGCCCTGAAACACCGGCGTGCTGCGAAACGGCTCCAGCGTGTTCCTGGCCAATTCCTTGTACTCGCGGCCCGGCTCCAGCACCAGCGTCACGCCCTCGTCGGAACTGATGAACAGCAGGCCGCCCGCCAGCGTGATGCTCGGATAGACCTGCCCCGCGCCGAACGGCAACCGCTTCTCGTAAACCAGTTGACCCGTTTTCGCCTCCACCACGCTGAGGATGCCCATCGCGTTGCAGCCGTAGATCAGGCCGTCGTGCAGGATCGGCGAGGCGAACCAGTAGCCGCTGCCGGTCAACCGGGCTTTCCAGAGGATTTCCGGCTTGAGCGGCGCGGCCAGGTCCGTCGGCACCTTCACGGCCCGCGCCTCGGGCCGGATGAAATAGATGATGCCGTCCTGCAGCAGCGGAGAATTCGGGCCGGTGGAACCCAGCTTGTCCGCCAGCACCGCGCCGTCGGCCACGCGGACCAGCAAGCCGTTCGGATGGATGGCCACGTCGCTGTCGCCGATCCGCGCGTGAATGGGCGTGCCGTGGTTCGGCGGCAGCTTGACGCGCCAGGCTTCGGAGCCGTCCTTGGTATTCAAGGCCGCCAGGTCCGCGTAGTGGATCAGCAGCTTGTCGCCGACCAGCAGCGGCGAGGCCCCGTGGCCATACGGGGCCGTGGAATGCTCGATCAGCTGGAGCCACTGGCGGTTGCCGTCGAGATCGTAGCAGGCGACCAACCCGTTGCCGAACGCGACGAAAACGTGTTTGCCGTCCGAGACCGGAGTCGGCGCGGAAAACCCGCCGACGGAATTCTTCTCGGGAGTGCGAAACTTCGCGGCCAGCGGAAAGTCATTCAGCTTGGTCTTGAGGGCGACTGTCTGCGTCTTGCAGTCCTCGTGCTTCTTTTGCAAGGCGTCCTTGTCGTCGGGGTTGAGCGCGATCTTCTTCCGCAGCGCCGCCATCTCCGTGTCGATGTCGCGGATTTGCTTGAGGAGCGCATCCGCCGGTTTCTGCTCGGCCTCGAGTTTCTCCTTCAACGCCGGCGGCAGGACCACGTCCTGGTAGGCATTGTCCTTTTGCCAGAGGATTTTCCCGTCGGCCAGCTGGACACACAGCAGCACCCCCGGCTCCGAGCAGACGAAGAGCTTATCCCCGAGGATGATCGGCGACGCATTGCTGAACCCCGGCATCTTGGTGCGCCAGACGACGTTCTTGTCCGCGGCCCAGGTCCTGGGCGGCATGGCCTGCGGATAAGCGCCCGTGCCGTTGGTGCGCCAGCCCACGGGTTCCGCGCCTTCGCTCCAGGAAGCGATCCAGACCATCAGCAGTACGCTGGCTGCCAGGTAGCGTTGCATGGGTTCACCTCAAGGTTGTAGGTCAGGCTTTCCAGCCTGACTGCGGCGCCCGCGTCAGGCTGGAAAGCCTGACCTACGTGGCATCTGACTGTGGCGCCCGCGTCAGGCTGGAAAGCCCGATCTACGTGGAGCCTGACTGTGGCGCCCGCGTCAGGCTGGAAAGCCTGACCTACGAGCGCACTCACGTCGCCACTTTCTCCCCGGCGCCGTGATTGAGGCCGCTCTTCAAGGCGGCTTCGATGAAGGCCATGATTTCCACGGTTTCCGCCACGTTCAGCGGCGGCTTGCCGGTCTTGAACAGCGTGACCACCTGCTTCAATAGTTCCCGGTAAATGAAGGTCGTGCCGACGCCGACGGTCTGCACGTCCTTGTCGGTGAAGGCCACGAAGCCGTACGCGCGCTTGCCGGCGCGCAGACCGCGCACGGTCCCCACGCGGCCGCCCTTCCACTGGCCGGTCACCACATCCACGTCGGCTTCATGCGTGCAGGCGACCCGCTCGCAGCCCGGTCCCATCAACGTGTAGAGCAACTCGACGGGATGGATGCCATAGTGATACAGCCCCGGATTGCCTTCGTGCAGCGTCGCCGGGCCGTAGGTCATCGCGCCCTGCACCTTGCCGTGCTTCGGCTCCGCCAGGAAGCCGACCACTTCCGGCGCGTAGCGTAGCGACGAGGCACTGAAGATCGGCGCCTTCTTCCGTTCCGCCAGTTCGACCAGCTTCCGCGCATCGGCCACGCCGCAGGTCAGCGGCTTATCGATGAAACAGGGGATGCCCGCTTCGAGGAAGGGCGTGGCCCGTTCCAGGTGGACGCTGCCCTGCTGCGATTCGATCAGCAGGCCATCGACCTTGCCGATCATCTGTTCGGGCTTGTCCACCAGCGTCACGCCGAGTTTCTCCAGTTCCTTGGCGTTGCCCGCGATGATTTCCGGCGCGATCTTCGACGTGCCCGGCCAGCCGAGCACGACCTGCGCGCCGTTCACCCATTGATCTTCGGCGACGCCGCGCTGATTGAGCCGCCGGGTGAATTCGACCGCATGCGAGGTGTCGAAATCGACGATGCCGAGTTTGATCGGGGCCATGATAACCTCCGGTGTTGCTCCCCTGAAGTCTGGCGGGTGACGGTCGGACCGCGAGCCTGTTATACCATAGCGCCGCGAGCGCGCAGCTACTGCGGGAAGAGATTTTCAATCCCCGCGACAAATAGTTGGCCGCGCCCTCGCGGGCCTGCACTAATAGAGGTAAGCAAGCAATTCCTCGCTCGGCAGGGCTTCCCGATGCTTCGTCACGATGCAGCTTCCGGACGCGAAACTCTCAGCCAGTGCCAAGACTGCGAAACCGGCGAGACCGTCCCGGACCGGCAGCTTCTGGACCTCTTCATCCTGCACCAGGACACCGTGGCCTTTGCCGCGCTGATGCAGCGCTACGGCCCGCTGGTCCTGAACGTGTGCCGACGGCAATTGCGCGATCGCCACGCGGTGGAAGATGCCTTTCAGGCCACGTTCCTGGTGCTCTTCTCGAAGGCAGGGGCGATTCGCAAGCACGAATCCCTGGCCGCGTGGCTGCACGGCGTGGCCTACCGGG
>JAGVLI010000214.1 GCA_020054355.1 Planctomycetales bacterium
CCGGACTGCGGCCCTCGACCAGCGGCGTCTACGACAACGGCACGGACTGGCGCAAAGTCGTGCCCGAAGCGGCGACCACGCTGCCGTTGCACTTCAAGAACAACGGCTATCGGGTCGTGGGCGGCGGCAAGATCTACCACGGCGCGTTTCCCCGCGCGGGCGACTGGCACGAGTATCCGGCGGAAAAGGGCGGCGACCCGAAGCCGAAAGGCAACGATGGCGTGGGCGGCATCAAGTTCGCGCCGCTCGATTGCGAGGACCAGGCCCTGGCCGATTACAAGACCGTGAGCGCAACCATCGAGCAACTGAACCAGAAGCACGACAAGCCATTCTTCCTGGCCTGCGGCCTGCACAAGCCCCACATGCCCTGGAACGTGCCGAGGAAATACTACGAGCTGTTTCCGCTCGACAAGATCGTGCTGCCCAAGGTGCTGGACACCGACCTGAACGACGTGCCGCCGGCCGGCGTGAAGATGGCCCGCCCGGACGGCGATCATGCCGAGATCGTCAAGTCGGGCCGCTGGAAGGATGCCGTGCAGGGCTACCTGGCGGCGATCGCGTTCGCCGATGGGCAAGTCGGCCGACTGCTCGACGCCCTCGACAAGAGCGCCTACAAGGACAACACCATCATCGTCCTCTGGGGCGACCACGGCTGGCACCTGGGGGAGAAACTGCACTGGCGCAAGTTCACGCTCTGGGAAGAGGCCACCCGCGCTCCGCTGATCTTCGTGGCGCCGGGCGTCACCAAGCCGGGCGGCGTCTGCCAGCGCACCGTCGATTTCATGAGCATCTATCCGACGCTGACCGAACTTTGCGGACTGGCCACGCCCAAGCATGTCGAAGGGCCGAGCTTCAAGGCATTGCTCGTCGATCCGAAAGCCGCCTGGGACCGGCCGGCGCTGACCACGCACCTTTTCAATAACCATGCGGTGCGTTCGGAGCAGTGGCGCTACATCCGCTATAACGACGGTTCCGAAGAACTCTACGACCACACGAAAGACCCGCAGGAATGGACCAACCTGGCGAAGGATGCCCAGTACGACAAGGTGAAAGCCGAACTGGCCAAGTGGCTGCCCAAGGTCAATAAGCCGGCGGCGGGGAAGGAGTAGGCGGAGTTGGCGAGCGTCGGGGCGTAAGCTCGACGTGTGAGTCGCAATACACGTCGCGCTTACGCCGCGACGCTCGCCAACCCATCGAGTAACACCATGACCCAAAACTGCTTCGTCAGTCGCCGCGAAATGCTGCAACTCCTGGGACTGCAGTTCGCCGGCCTCACGCTGGCCGACTCCATCCGCGCCCAAGCTCCCGCGGGCCTGGCGCCGCTCAACCGCTTTCCGCGCATGGTGCAGGAGCATTTCGTCGCGCGAGTGCGGGCCATCGAAGCCGCCGGCAACGAAGCGCGCGCGAAACTCCAGACCAAGGCGGATGCCGAAGCCTATGTCCAGGCCGTGCAGCAGAAGATTCGCGCCTCGTTCGGCCCGTTTCCGGAGAAGACTCCACTCAAGCCGCGCAGTACCGGCGTGGTCGAACGCGATGAATACAACATCGAAAAGGTGATCTTCGAGAGCCGGCCCGATTTCCTGGTGACGGCCAACTTGTATGTACCGAAGGGCAAGAAGCTGCCCGCGCCCGGCGTGGTCGGCGGCTGCGGCCATTCCGTCAACGGCAAGGCGGCGGAAGCGTATCAATCGTTCGCCCAGGGCCTGGCCCGTCAGGGCTATGTCGTGCTGATCTTCGATCCCATCGGGCAGGGGGAGCGCTTGCAGTACACGCACCAGCCCAAGGGCGTCCGGCCGTCGCCCGGCGTGGGCGAACACCTGCATGCCGGCAACCAGCAATTTCTGATCGGGGAGTTTTTCGGGTCGTGGCGGGCGTGGGATGGGATGCGGGCGCTGGACTATCTGTTGACTCGGAAGGAAGTCGATCCAAAACACGTCGGCATCACGGGCAATTCCGGCGGCGGCACCATGACGACCTGGTTATGCGGCGTCGAGCAGCGCTGGACGATGGGGGCTCCGAGTTGCTTTGTCACCACCTTTCGTCGGAACCTGGAAAACGAGTTGCCCGCCGATACCGAGCAGTGCCCGCCGCGAGCACTGGCTCTCGGCCTGGATCACGCGGACTTCCTGGCCGCGCTGGCGCCCAAGCCAGTCATCATCCTGGCCCAGGAACGCGATTACTTCGATGCCCGCGGCGCGGAAGAGGCTTACGGCCGGCTGAAACGTCTCTATGGGTTGCTCGGATCGCCGGACAACGTCAAGCTCTTCATCGGGCCGCAGCCGCATGGCTACAGCAAAGAGAATCGGGAAGCGATGTATCAATGGTTCAATCGGGCGACCCGGATTTCCGAAGCCGGCGCGGAACCGAAGCTGATAATCGAAAAAGACGAAACACTTTACTGCGTGCCCCAGGGCCAGGTGGCCGAACTGAAGTCGCGCACCGTCTTCCACTTCACCCTGGACCGGGCGAAAGAGCTGGCGAAACAGCGCAAGGCCCTCGATGGCGAGGCGCTGAAGAAAGCGCTGGCGGGGGAGTTGCGGCTGCCGGAACGCGGCGGCGTGCCGGACTATCGCATCCTGCGCTCCAGCGGCGGCCGCAAGTATCCGAAACCCCAGGCCACCACTTACGCGGTCGAAACCGAACGCGGCGTGTTTGCCCTCGTCTACCGCCTGTCCGATGCAGCGCATATCTCCCGGCCGCCGAAGGAACCCACCCGTGCGGTGCTGTATGTCGCACATCATTCCAGTGATGCCGAGCTGCGCGGCGAGCCGCTGCTGGCCGAGATCATCAAGGAAGAAGCGAAAGCCGACTGCTTCACCTGCGACGTGCGCGGCATCGGCGAATCTCGGCCGGACACCTGCGGCGGCACGAATCAATTCCTCACGCCCTACGGCAACGACTACTTCTATGCCATTCACTCGCTCATGCTCGACCATCCCTACGTCGGCCAGAAGGCCTTCGACGTGCTGCGCGTGCTGGATTGGCTCAAGAGCATCGGCCGGACGGAAGTGCATCTGGTGGCCAGGGGCTGGGGCGCGATTCCGGCGACTTTCGCGGCGGTGCTGTCCGAGCAGGTCGTGCAGGTCACGCTGAAGCACGCGCTGACCTCGTACCAGGAAATCGCGGAATCGGAGGATTATCACTGGCCGCTGTCGGCGCTGCTGCCGGGCGTGCTGGAAAAGTTCGACTTGCCGGATTGTTATCGTGCGCTGCAAGCCAAGAAGCTGCGGCAAGTGGAACCGTGGGGACCAATGGCAGGCGAGAAGGCGTGATGGCGGCTTACCATTGCGCGAAGAATCGCTGTTAGCCTCCGCTGGTTGCGATGCTCACGATCGTGGACCCCGAAAACTGGACCACCGAGTAAGCGACTCCGGCGGCCCAGTTTTCGGGGTCCACGATAGTTCTACTGTCCGGGATGCTGATTTTCCCAGGCGAGCGGCGGGCGTAAGCCCGCTGTTGATGCGAGAAAACAGCGAGCTTACGCCCGCCGCTCGCCAAACTCGGACAGTAGAAATAGTCATTCCCCCAAAGGAGTTCTGATGCCGCTCTTCGGCGCCCACATGTCAATTGCCGGCGGCCTGCACCATGCCGTGCTCGCCGCCCAGAAGTACCAGTGCGACACCGTGCAGCTCTTCACGAAGAACGCCAGCCAGTGGGTCGGCCGTGTTCCGCCCGAAGACGAAGTTCGCCTGTTCCGCAAGCTGCTCCGGCAGTCCAGGCTGCGCTTTCCCATGGCGCACGACTCCTATCTCATCAATCTGGCGTCTCCCGATGACGTCCTCTACCGCAAGTCCATCGAAGCGTTCGTGGATGAAATGCACCGCGCCGAGCAACTGGGCCTGCGTTACCTGGTGACACATCCCGGCGCCTGTCTGGATTCATCGGAGGACAGCGGCCTGAACCGGGTAGCCGCGGCACTGGATGAAGTCCACGCACGCTGCGCGGGTTTCCGGGTCATGGTCTTGCTCGAAACCACTGCCGGTCAAGGCACCACGCTGGGCCATCGCTTCGAGCATCTCGGGCGGATTCTGTCCCTGGTGCGGCAGCCGGAGCGCCTCGGCGTCTGTTTCGATACCTGCCATGTCTTCGCCGCCGGCTATGCGCTGTATCCAGAACCGGAATACCGGGCGACGATGCGGGCCTTCGACCGGGCCGTCGGACTCAGCCGATTGCGGGCCTTTCACGTGAACGACAGCTTGAAACCGTTTGGCAGCCGGGTGGATCGCCACGCGCACATTGGCCGGGGCGAGATCGGGTTGGAAGCATTCCGCCTGCTGGTCAACGACCGGCGCTTCCGCCATCGGCCGATGATCCTGGAGACGCCCAAGGAAGAAGCCGGCAACGCGGAGATGGACGCGGTCAACCTGGGCGTCCTGCGCGGGCTGGTTGCCCCAACGCCGTGCTAAACCGCAAGCGGTGTGGACGGCAAGCTGGGAAATTATGAAGGCAACTCAAGCAAGGTGGGTAATTGGCCGATACTTACCCTGTCAACGGCAAACAGGCCAACCTGGCAAAGACTGGCCGCACGGTTGCGGTCGCTGAAGCGGCGTCGGGCGCTCCAGGAGGAGAGCGCAAGGAGGCACGCCGCCCGTTCGGCCGAACGTCAACGGCAGCCGGCCCCCCCCGCGCTGCCTTCGGCGTCGTCCTGCGGCCTCGTTTGCGGGGACTCCGGCCCCCAGATTTCACCACCGACCGCCTCGACCTCGATACCACCCCGATGAGCTGGACTCGAAAGCGGTTTTGCCACGACCCCGCCGGAGTCCCCACTTTTTCTCCCTGGTCCGCCGTCCGTTGTCCGTTGTCCCTGGCGGTCATACACTGATCCTCAACCGCCCGAGACCACGGATCATCGTCAACGGACCACGGACCCATGACCCATATCTTCGTCAGTCCTCCCAGCGCCGACCACAACATCCAGAGCGTGCGCGCCCGGGAAATCCTCGATAGCCGCGGCAATCCCACTCTCGAAGTCGACGTTATCCTGGCCAGCGGCGCGACCGGCTCGGCCGCCGGTCGAATGACCGCAC
>JAGVLI010001096.1 GCA_020054355.1 Planctomycetales bacterium
GCCGCCGGCTTGCTCGTCGATTGGCCGGCCGACGGTCCGCCCGTGCTGTGGAAGATCGCTGGCGGACCGGGCTTCAGTTCGATTGCAGTGGTCGAAGGCCGGCTGTATACCATGTGGCAGGACGGCGACGACGAAGCCGTCGTCTGCCTGGCAGCGGACACCGGCACGGAAGTCTGGCGTCATCGCCACCCTTGCACGTTCACCGAACAATTCAGCGGGCTGGGGCCGCGCGCCACTCCGACCGTCCACGACGGCAAGGTCTACGCGCTCGGCTCGCGGGGCCAGCTGGTCTGCCTGCAAGCGGCCGACGGCAAGCCCGTCTGGCAGCTCGATTTGACGAAGACCTTCAATGCCGCGGTGCCGGAATACGGCTATTCCGTTTCGCCGCTTGTCGTGGACCAGCAACTGATCGTCATGCCAGGCGGCACCCAGGGAAGTTCGGTCGCCGCCCTCGACAAGGAAGACGGCAAGACGCTCTGGAAAATCGCCGACGACCGCGCCGCCTACAGCACGCCCACCGTGGCGACCCTGGGCGGCAAACGGCAGCTCGTCTGCGCCACGGCCGAATCCCTGCTGGGCCTGACGCCCGAGGACGGCCGGCTGCTCTGGAGCCATCCCTGGCCGAGCTACCGGGACTGCAACGTGGCCACGCCCATCGTCATCGGCGATTACGTCTTCATGTCCACGGGCTACAACAAGGGCTGCGTGCTGCTCGAAATTACGAACAAGTCCGACGGCACGCAGCAAGCCCAGCCGGTGTACGAGCACAACCGGATGTGCAACCACTTCTCGACCTGCATCCTGCACAACGAACACCTCTACGGCTTCGACAACGCCTTCCTGGTCTGCATGGCGCTGCGCACTGGGAAAATCAAGTGGAAGGAGCGCGGCTTCAACAAAGGCACCGTGCTGCTCGCCGACGGCAAGCTGCTCGTGTTCGGCGAGAACGGCAAGCTGGCCATCGCCGACGCCAGCCCGGACGGCTTCCGCGCCCGCTCGACCTTCACGCTGACCGACACCCGTTGCTGGACGATCCCGGCGCTGGCCAACGGCAAGCTCTTCATTCGCGACGAAGCGACCATCTGGTGCCTGGACCTGCGCGCCGGCAAACCCTGAGCAGGATGCCGACTGTACAGCCGGGGCCGGGCGCTTCGACCGCAATCGACCGGGCGGCCATTCCCTTTCGGCCCGGACCCTGCGTAGAATCAAGAAGCGCCGGATCGGCCGCGCCAACATCGGCCGCGTTCGAGGATTGATAGTTGCGGGAGATTGGTGCGTTGGGGCAAGATGTACGAACCCGTCCACATTCCGGAGGCACCGGTCCCATGAAGCATGCGCTTTGTCTGTCCCTAGCCGTTCTGCTTTTGGCCGGCATTCCCCTGCAGGCCGCTCCGCCCGCCAAGGAAGAACTGGTCGATCAGGTCCGCAAGGCCATCGAGGACGGCAAGAAGTTCCTGCGCCAGCAGCAGGTGGTCGTCGGCGACGGCACCGGCCACTGGGAAGTGGACGTGAACAGCGCGGGCCAGAGCGGCGGCTGGACCTGCCTGACGGTGCTGGCCTTGCTGAACGCCGGCGAGAAGCCCGAGGCGGAAGTCGTCAAGCGCGGGCTGAAGTACCTGCGCGACCAGGGCGTGCCGCGCAAGACCTATGCCGTCGCCTTGCAAACGATGGTCTTCGCGGAAGTGGGCGATCCGCAGGACCGGGCGCGTATCCAGCGCAACGTGGACTGGCTGATCAAGTCGCGCGTCTTGCGGGATGGCCAATTCATCGGCTGGGGCTACGAAACCGCCAGCCTTTCCGCTGACAACTCGAACACGCAATACGCGCTGCTGGGCCTGTGGGCCGGCAAACAGGCCGGGGCCAAGATCGAGCGGAAGGAGTGGGAAGCCATCCGCGATTTCTACGTCCGCACGCAGCACCCCGACGGCAGTTGGCGCTACCGCAGCGACTTGAATCTTCCCAGCCTGACCATGTCCGTCGCCGGGCTGTGCGGGCTGTACATCGTCGGCCACGAACTCGACGCCGACCGCCAGCAACTGCAAAAGAATGGCATCGCCCTCAAGTGCGGCAGCCACGAAGAGAACGCCGCCATCGCCAAGGCGACCGCCTTTCTCTCTCATCCCGATAACTTCACCATCGACAAGGTCCGTTTGCACATCTTCTACCATCTCTACGGCCTGGAGCGGGCCGGCCGACTGTCGGGGCAGCGTTTCTTCGGCGATCACGACTGGTATCGCGAAGGCTGCCAGTACATGGTCAAGAACCAGCACGATGACGGCTCGTGGTATCTGCGCGGCCAGGGCTTCGACGCCTGGCCGGTGATCTCGACCGACCTTGCCCTCCTGTTTCTGTCGAAGGGCCGCACGCCGATCCTGATGAGCAAGCTGGCCCACGGCCCGCCGGACAACCCCAACCTCGACTGGAACCGCAAACGCGGCGACCTCCGCAACCTGACCGACTACGCCAGCCGGGAACTGTTCAAGCGCCAGCCGCTGGGCTGGCAAATTTTCAACGCCCGCGAAGTCCGGCCGACCAACGACGA
Source organism: Planctomycetales bacterium (assembly GCA_020054355.1). Classification (GTDB taxonomy): domain Bacteria; phylum Planctomycetota; class Planctomycetia; order Gemmatales; family Gemmataceae; genus JAGVLI01. Next base: position 2,543 of record JAGVLI010001096.1, read on the forward strand.
GGAAGTCCGTTTCCTGACCGGGGAACTGCTGCAATCGCCGATCGTCTATTTCAACGGCCACAATCGGCCGATCTTCACCGCCTGGGAAAAGAAGATGTTGCAGCAGTACGTCGAAGGCGGCGGCTTCATCCTCGCCGAGGCGTGCTGCGGCGCGGAGGGTTTTGACCGGGGCTTCCGCGATTTGATGAAAGAGCTGTTCCCGGACAACAAGCTAGAGCCGCTGCCGGCCGGCCATCCCATCTGGCAGTCGCACGCCAAGGTGCCGCCCGGCGAGTTCAAGCTGGAAGGCATCGAGTTGGGTTGCAAGACCGTGGTGGTCTACAGTCCCGAGCCGATCTCCGGCTGGTGGGAAGGCAACCAGCATGAGACCGGACGCGGGCAGCAGGCGTTTCGCATGGGCGGCAACATCATCGCCTACGCCACTGGGCTGGAGCCGCCCAAGCCCCGGCTGACGCACATCGAAGTGGTGGACAACAAGCCGGAATCCAAAATTCCGCGCGGCTATTTGAAGACGGCCCAGCTGCGGCAGGCGGACAACTGGCGCTCGGCGGCCAACGGCATCCGCAACCTGATGCTCGACCTGCGCAAGACCGCCCGCATGGACGTGGCCCTGCAAGCGCAGGAACTGTACGCCGACGACAAGGACATTTTGAACTATAAGTTCATCTACCTGCACGGGCGCGATAAATTCAGCATCAAGCGGCTCGAATTACTGAGGGCCAACCTGGAAACCGGCGGCGTGCTGCTGGCGGACGCCTGCTGCGGCAAGAAGGACTTTGACGACTCCTTCCGGGATTTCGTGAAGGAGCTATTCCCCGGCAAGAAGCTGGAACCGATCTTGGCCAAGGACGACCTCTACAGCGCCGCGCTGAACGGCGCGGAAATCACGTCCGTCCGTTGCCGACGGCAGCCTGCCGATGCCCAGGGCGCGGACGGCGGCTACCAGAATGTCGCGCCGGCGCTTGAAGGCATCAAGATCGACAACCGCTGGGTGGTGATCTACAGCAAGTACGACATCGGCTGCGCCCTGGAAAAGCACGTCTCGCCGGATTGCCTGGGCCACGATCACGAAAGCGCCATCAAGCTGGCGCGGGCGGCGGTGCTGTATGCGTTGCAGCGCTAGTCCGAGTTCCAGGAACTGCCTGCCCGTGGGTCACGATTCCAATCGTGACAGACCTGCAGTTGTCACGATTGGAATCGTGACCCACGGGCCAGAGGATCTGTCCGCTGAATCGGAGGGCACCGTGCCCAAGACCAACGGCAAATGAAGCGCGGCAGGAGACAGGTCCGATGATTGTGCCCGCCAAAGTTTCGTTGATGACTGCTGAGGAGTTCCTGGCGCTGCCAGACGAACCCGGGGTCGAGCGCTGGCTGATCGACGGCCAGCTCCGCGAAAAACGCTACCCGGATGAAACCATGACCTACCGCAATCGCCGCCACAGTCGCCTGGAAGCCGTGATTTCCCAGATTCTTCGCAACTGGCTGGAACAGCGGCCCCGGCCGCGCGGCGAGGTTTTCGCCGGAGACGCCGGTTGCATCCTGGCCCGCGATCCCGACGTACTGGTGGGCATTGACGTGGTTTACGTGTCGGCGGAGATGGCCAGCCGGCAATCCCAAGACACCACCATGCTCGAAGGCGTGCCGACCCTCGCGGTGGAAATCTTGTCTCCTTCCGATACGCAGCAAGATATAGATGAAAAATTAGCGAAGTACCTGAAGGCCGGCGTGCCGCTGGTCTGGCTGGTCGATCCCAATGACCAAACCGTGGTGGTTTATCGTCCCCAGGCAGCGCCCGAGCTGTTCAACGTTCATGCGGAACTGACTGCCGAGCCGCACTTGCCAGGATTTCGTGTTCCCGTAGCCAAAATCTTCGGTGACTATTGCAAAGTCAAGCGACTGCTTGCTTGTGGGTCACGATTCCAATCGTGACGAACTCCACGGTCTGTCACGATTGGAATCGTGACCCACGAGCAAACAGTGCCCGGACAATGCACTAGCACGATCACGATGCCCGCAACACGGAATTTGACAGGTAGCGCATGAACGATTGGCAACCCACCGCAGGCTATCGTTTCGCCGGAGTTCACAGTGGCATCCGTCCCGATCCGCAACGGCTCGACCTGGCACTGGTCGTCAGCGACCGGCCCGCCGCCGCCGCCGGC
>JAGVLI010000300.1 GCA_020054355.1 Planctomycetales bacterium
ACGCGGCCGCCCTGGTGAGCGCGGGCATCTTGTCGCTGCTGATTTATCCCCTGCTGGCCTTGACGCTGCGCCGCGCGACACCCGTGCCAGCCGCTGTGCCGGAGGGCGACCCCTCGTCGGAGACTGCCCCGTCGTCGGCCTGAGTTCTCGGCGAAGTCGTCGCGGCCAATCGTGCAAGTGCTCGGTTACCGCATGATGGTCGAGTAGCGGAAGTCGTCAGATTTCCGGCAACTTCCGGAAGTCTGGCGACTGCCGCTACCCCAACCTCGCCAGCGATTTAGTCTTTCTTGCTCGGCGCGTCCCAGATTTCCTCAAGCAACCCGTAAACGTCCGGCAGTTCCTTGCGCAGCTCCGAACGGACAAAGGGATAAAAATCGTTGGTCCCGAAAAAGGCTTCGGTCATCTCGGCAAAGAACTCCATGGGGTTCGTCAGCCCGTAGTGCCGCCGCGGTTTGCCGCTGATGTGCTGCGCTTCCTCGTACTTGCCGCTGTCCTTGAAGCGCGCCCAGGCTTCCTGGATGCGCTTCTCCTCGAAGCCCAGCACCTGATCGTGATAGGCGTGCGCCAGTTCGTGCAGGATCACCATCGGCTGCTGGTTGATCGGCAGGCGCGATACCAGATCGCTGGCCCGCGGCACATGCACCGCCTTGGCCAGAACGGGGTCGTGGCCGTTGGCCTTGAGCCAGCCCACGGAGGGGTGATACTGCATGGTTTTCAGTTTCGGATTGCTGAAATCGACGAAGATCGGCACCCGCTGGAGTTTTTCCAGGCGATCGCGCGCGACCAGTTGCTTGATCTCATAGAGCTTGAACGCCAATACTCGCAGCGCCCGCTTGCCCAGGTCGGCCTGAGGGCCTTCGAGCAGTTGCTTGTCCACCTGGACTTTCCAGCCCTCGACATCCTGGGCCTGGTACAAGATCGCCGGCTTTTCGTCGGGCGCGGCGGTTGCTTGCGGAGCGAGGTGAGCCGCCAGGGACAGCATGCAGATCAGCATGGGAAAGCCATCGATCATGACTGAATCTCCTGGGTTATTCCACTACGACCACGGGGCTGCCCAGCACTTCCAGGCGAGGATTGATCCCCAGCCCTGGTGCCGTCGAGGCGGCCATCCGGCCCTGGACGCGACGCGGCGCGCCTTCGGCCAGGCTAACCGTCACATAGCTGTTGAAGTCCGTGGCAGTAAATAAGAATTCGGGCGGCGTGCTGTGAGCCAGGTGCGCGATGGCCGCGGTGACGATGTCCCCACCCCAGCTGTCTTCCAGGGTCATGGCAATGCCCAGCGACACGCAGAGGTCGCGCGCCTGTCGCGCCCGCGTCAAGCCGCCCAGCTTGCTGATCTTGAGGTTGACCGCGTCCATCGCCCGGTCGGCTCGGCCGCGCAGCAACATGTCGATCGAGTCCATGACTTCATCGAGAATGAAGGGGTGACTGGTGCGCTGACGCACCGACAAACACTCCTCGTAGCTCAGGCAGGGCTGTTCGATGTACACGTCCACGTCGCGCACGGCACGAACGACGCGGAGCGCATCGTGCATCAGCCAGCCGGTGTTGGCGTCGGCAATCAGGCGGTCGCCGGGCTGTAGTTGCGCCGCCACCGCGCGAATGCGTTCGACGTCCGTGTCCGCATTGCCGCCCACTTTCAATTGAAAGCGGCGATAGCCCTCGGCGCGATAGCCCGCGACCCGCGCGGCCATCTCCGCCGGCGCTTGCTGCGAGATGGCCCGATACAGGCCAAAGTCCTCGCCGTAGCGCCCGCCCAGGAGGACGCAGACGGGCTGCCCGGCCGCCTTGCCCAGGATGTCCCAGCAAGCCATGTCGATGGCGGATTTGACGTAAGGATGCCCTTTGAGCAGGGCATCCATCCGCCGGTTGAGCCTGTCCAGTTCGAGCGGGCTTTCTCCGAGCAAGTGACGGCCGATCTCGCGGATGCCCGCGCGCACGCCATTCGCATAAGCGGGCAGGTAGGCCGGTCCCAGCGGACAGACTTCGCCGTAGCCCGTGAACCCGGCATCCGTATCGACGGCGACCACCGTGCTGTCGAAGACGCTGACCGATTTGCCGCCGGACCACTGGTAACTGCCTTCGTGTAGCGGCAGATCGACTTGATAGGCACGGATGGCCCTGATTTTCATCGCTTGCACTTCCTGGACCTCCCCACGCGGCACGATAGCGCCGATCAAGGCTTGAGCTGGTGGATGGTGTTGTCGATCGCGCCGCTGACTGCCGCACCCGATTCATCCTTGAGAGTGTAGCGAATCTCCATGCACCAGGTGGGCTGCAAATCGGCAATGTCTAGTTCGACCGTGCGGCCATCAGCCGCAAGGCGGACGCCAGTCACCTTGCTCGATCGTTCATCGATGTGGGCAGAACCGTAGCCTGCCGAGCGTCGCAGCGCCCAGGTCTTGACGGTGTAGTTGCTCGCGTTGCCCGCCGTTTCGCGGTCGAGTTTGTCCGAGAAGCGGATGGCTACACCGGACTTTCGGGCCTCCAGCGCCACGGGCACATGAACGGGCTTGCCGGTATAGCGGAGGCGAAAGAAGCCGCCGGCCATCGGCTGGCTGCTGGCCCAGGCCGTCATGCCACAGAGGTAGAGTTGCCCGTCGGTCGGATGGAAGCGCCCGCGCATGACCCCGGTCGGGAAGGCCGGGATTGGCAGGGCAACCATCCCGCCCTGCATCTGGCCGTTGACCGTCTCGTGCGGCACGACGAAGACTTTGCCGTTGCCGTAGGAGAGGTTCAGCAGCGAGCCTTCCAGCGGTCCCCATGTTTTGCGGGGCACCCAGAGCAACTCGGCGGGCGAGCGGTCAAAGCTATTCGTGATCCAGCAAACCGGCTGTTTCATGGCCCGGTCGGTGGTGTCGGTGATGCGGTGATAGCCGAGCATGTTGCCGTAGAAACCGCCTTCCTGAACCCAGTTGATGCGATTCTTCGGCGTCCAGTGGCCTTCCTGGTCGGTGAGGAAGAACGTGCCATCCGGGTTGAGACAAACCCCGTTGGGCGCGCGGAAGCCGGTCGCCAGGATGTCGGTGCGGGCGCCATCCCGGCTCACGCGCAGCAGCGTGCCATGCTGTGGGACGACGGCGGCCTTGGCATGACGGGCTGCCTTGGCGTAATAGAGATTGCCGTCGCCATCGGCTTGCAGGCCCATGGCGAACTCGTGAAAGTGTTCGGTAACTTGGTGATCGTTGTTGAAGTTTTCGTAGAAATCGGTTTCGCCATCGCCATCGAGGTCATGGAGGACGGCGATTTGATCGCGGCAGCCGACGAAAACCTTGCCGTCGATGATCTTCAATCCGAGCGGCTGGAAGAGGCCCGAGGCGATACGCTGCCAGGTGATGGCCCCAGCCGATTCATTGATGCCGCCGACGCGCCAGACGTCGCCGTCCCAGGTGCAAAGCGCGGCATGCTTGCCGTCTGGATAGAAATCGATTCCGGTGAAGCGCGTCAGGCAGGACCAGGGATTGCCGGTCGGTGGCGGAAACACGTCAACGGCAAACGGGCCGCTCTCC
>JAGVLI010001111.1 GCA_020054355.1 Planctomycetales bacterium
GCCGACGACGCCGCCCGCTCGAAAGCCGCCGGGAAGCTGATCCCCCAGACCGAGCCGAAGACCATCGCCGACGGCCTGCTCACCAGCCTGGGCGATCTGACCTGGCCGGTGCTGCGCGACTGCGTGGAGCGGGTGGTCGCGGTCAGCGAGGAAGAGATCGTGCAAGCCATGCGGCTGCTCTGGGAACGCGCCAAGCTGCTGGTCGAACCCAGCGCGGCGGTGCCCGTGGCTGCGGCGCTGTCGAGCGAATTCAAGGCGCTGGCGGGGATGAAGCGGGTGGGCATCATTCTCAGCGGCGGCAACGTGAACCTGGACAAGCTGCCGTGGTGACGGGGTTCGGGCAAGGGCGGCGCGGGTCATGGCGGAGTGTTCGGCCCGATCTCCGGTCATTTCCTTGGCAATCGTCATCGGCCCTGGGCGCCGATGGAGCAGCATTTGAAAATCCGCGAACGCATCGAGCAAGACCGGAATGGCTCCGACTCAAAGGGGGTGCCTCGCTGTTGGCAGGTGTCTTGGTGTGTGGCCAACGCTGGGCGAACACGAATGGTGGTTGACGGACCTGGCCCGCGCACTGAGAATGAGCCATCTGAAACCGCGCGACCGGAGTCATCATGTTTCCCCATGCCAATGCCCGCCCAACCACGCCAAGATGTCGCCGGCAATCCGCCACCTCCAGGAGACACACCATGCACCATCGTTCCGTCCTCTTGCTGTTCTTATTCTGCATTGGCTTCGCCGCGGCCCAGGATGCCAAGACTGAATTGGTTCCCAAGGACGCGAAGGTCGAGAAAGTCACCGGCGGCTGCAAGTTCACCGAAGGCCCGGCCGCCGACGCCGAGGGCAACCTGTACTTTTCCGACGAACCCAACAACCGCATCATGGTCGTGCGGCCCGACGGCAAAGCCGAAGTGTGGGAGAAGGACAGCAAGATGGCCAACGGCACCAACTTCGATGCCAAGGGCCGGCTGGTCGTCTGTTGCAGCGAGGCCGGCCCGCGTGCCGTCTTCCGCTACGAGAAGGACAAGAGCCGGACGCTGCTGGCGGACAAGTTCGACGGCAAGCGCTTCAACGCGCCCAACGACCTCACCTTCGACAAACAAGGCCGGATCTACTTCACCGATCCCTGCTACGGCGGCAAGCCCAAGGACGGCATCGACAAGTTCGCGGTCTACCGCATCGAGGCCGAAAACGGCGAGCCGATCCCGAACAAGGTGACGCAAGTCATCACCGACGTGAAGATGCCCAACGGCATCGCCATTTCCCCGGACAACAAGACGCTCTACGTGGCCGACAACGCGCCGGGCAAGAACGGCCCACACACTCTGATCGCTTACGACATCGCCGACGACGGCAGCTGCAAGCGCCGGGCGGTGCTCTGGGACTTCAAGGAACGGCGCGGCATCGACGGTATGCGCGTCGATACCCAGGGCAACGTCTGGGCCACGGCCGAGAGCGGCGACAAGACCGGCGTCTACATCATCTCGCCGAAGGGCGACCTGCTCGGCTTCATCCGCACGCCGGAGACAGCCACGAATTGCACCTTCGGCGACAAGGACTTGAAGACGCTGTACATCACGGCGGGGACTTCGTTGTACAAGGTCCGGGTGAATGCCGTGGGATTCCTGGCGTATCCGATGCCGAAGTGATCTCTGCTTTCGTGGGGCAGGTTTTCAACCTGCGGTTCGGTTTGTCAGGTTGGAAACCTGACCCACGGTCCTGCTTTCGTGGGGCAGGTTTTCAACCTGCGGTTCGGTTTGTCAGGTTGGAAACCTGCCCCACGGTCCTGGAGCCTTGCATGAGCGAAGCCATCACCGCCGCGCCGCCATTGCCGCCCGTGCCGCCGCTCGCGGACGACCGGCCGACTTTTGTTCGGTACTGGGTGGTCGGGCTGGCCACGCTCATGGCGGTGCTGCTCTACCTGGATCGGTTCTGCCTGGGCATCGCCCTGGATTACATTAAGGCGGACCTGGCACTGACCAGCACGCAAACCGACTGGCTGGTCAGCGCCTTCTTCCTCACTTACGCCCTGGGGCAGGTGCCGGCCGGCTGGCTCAGCGACCGCTACGGCGCGCGGCTGATGCTGTCGCTCTACATCTTGCTCTGGTCGCTGTTCACCGGCCTGGTCGGTCTGGCCGGTTCGTTCGTGGTGATGTTGTTCCTGCGCTTCGGCATTGGCCTGGCGCAAGCAGGGGCCTACCCCACCGGGGCCAGCATGGTGGGCAAGTGGGTGCCGTTCACGGCGCGCGGCCGGGCCAGCGCCGTGGTGTCCACTGGCGGACGCATCGGCGGCGTGGCGGCCCCCATTCTGACCGCCTACCTGATGGCGGCCGTCCTTTATCTGGCGGCGAATTTCGATCATCCGCTCACTCAGATCGATGGGCTGGAGTGGCGCTCGGTCATGTTGCTTTACGGCGTGGCGGGCATCGGGGTCGCCTGGCTGATCTGGCGCATCGTCCGCAATCGTCCCCAAGAGCATCCCGCTTGCAACCCGGCGGAAGTGCGGATGATCGAAGAGGGCAGTCCGCCCAGCACCGGCAAGCCGGGCGCGCTGCCGTTTCGCTACATCCTGACCAGCCGCAGCCTCTGGCTCAGTTCCATTTCGCAGATCGGCACGAATTTTGGCTGGGTGTTCATCCTGAACACGCTGCCGTCCTACCTGCTACAGGTGCATAACGTGCCGCTGGAAGAGCGAGGCCGGCTGGCCATGCTGCCCATCCTGCTGGGCTTATTCGGCATGCTAGCGGGAGGCTGGCTGACAGACCGACTGACGCAGGTGGTCGGCGTGCGCTGGGGCCGACGCGCGCCGATGGCAGTGACCCGCTTCGGCGCCATGGCTGCTTTCCTGCTCTGCATTCCATTAGGCAATTCTGCCTTGGGCGTGACGCTCGCCCTGTGCGCCGTGGCCCTTTCCACCGACCTGGGCACCGCATCCATCTGGGCGTTCATGCAAGATGTGGGCGGCAAGCACGTTGGCTCGGTGTTGGGCTGGGGCAATATGTGGGGCAATCTCGGCGCTGCCGTCTCGCCGCTCGTGCTGGGGCAAGTCCTCAAGTCCTGGGGCTGGGATATGTGCTTCCTGTGCTGCGCGGGTGCGTTCCTGCTCTCCGGCCTGGCCGCGCTGGGGGTGGATGCGACGATTCCGGTCGCGCCGCGCGAGGAAGCAGCCGTGGAGCCGCCGAGCGCCTGAACGAGGCGGTAGCTAGTGGCATGTCAACGATAAGAATTCGAGGGCCCTGCGCCCCATAGACCCCAACTTTACGCGGCTCGCTTCACGGGAGCCTCCGGCAGGTCGAGGAAATCGGCATGCGTGGGACATTGCAAGAGTTGGCCGGTCGTCGGCCGCTGCTGCCGCTGGCGCAACCGACACGCCCGTTGGCTGCGGCGCCGCAGCCGCGCAAGCCCATCTACGTTAGCCGGTAAGTCGAGCCAATCATTCAGGGCAGGCTCAACCCCGATCTCACCTGGAGGTCGGGGGTTTTTCGTCGGCCGCGCTGGAGGCGCGGGCCAGCGGTCGCCTTGTATCGTTATCGCGCCTACGTCTATTCTCCGCAACTTTCACTCGATGAATTCGGTGATGTGGCCACGGAACAGAAAGCCGAGTGGTCATTGGCCGTCCACCGGGATAGAATGGACATGTAGCTCTTCATTCCTGATGCCTTCCTCCTCCCCATCCACTCCCGGGATCTGGCGGACATCAAGCGTGCGGGGTAGGACGGGACTTCCCGTCCTTCGCAGTGCGCGGAGATGCCGACGAGTATCGCCGTTTCTTTTCTCACCGAAACCAGCGCAAGCAGTCGCTCCTTGGTTGACCTCAACGGGTGGTGCGACCCCGCGAAGGTCAAGGCTTGCCAATCCTCGATAGAGCGCGCCACTGCGTCGATCAACCACGACCTGGCAACCGGGAGCACTCCGAACGATCATTGCAGCCAGGACGGCGAGACAAGACCGACGTGGTGGACAGGTTCGCAAATGGTCCGACAGGTCGATTGCCTGTTCGACCGACCAAATGTCGGCCAGTCATTAACCAGAAAGCAACTCGCGATGTCCAGCTCTCACGATCTGACCAAGTCGAAATCAACCGACGAGAAGAATCCGCAGCAGCCGGAGCAAAGCAAGCAAAGGCGACAAGAGCTCAACGCGCTGATCGGCAAGCACGTCCTGCTGACCGTGGGCCAGCCGCCCGAGCTATTTCGAGTCCAGGTGCGGCGGCTCTGGGACGATCACTACCGGGTCAATCTCTTCGTCGGCGCCGATGCCACCGCGGTCCGCGTCGCGCACAGCTATTTTCTGGTGGCGGACAGTGAGGGGAACATTCTCCACACGACTCCGCGCCTCGCGAAACACTATTGATCCCGGGAATTTGCCCCACGGCGTGTTTCCTTCCGATCGATGGCTGGCAGGACGCGGGCTGCACCCTGCGCGAGGACCAAGCATGAAGAACTCCGTCGAGTTGCAGAACATCGAGGACATGCGGCGCCGCGAAGGCATTGATGACGTCGAACTCCGCGACGGCATTCGCGCCCTGCGCGTCGGTCATTTCGTCAAGCTGACGCTCTTGACCGGCACGACGGTGTTCGCGGGAGAAACCGTGCTCGTCCGGATCACCAGCATCCGGGGGCCGTCGCTGCGCGGCAAGCTGGTGGAGCGGCCAGCCTCGGCGGATCTGGCCAGCCTCGTGGCC
>JAGVLI010000405.1 GCA_020054355.1 Planctomycetales bacterium
CGGCGCGGCCGGAAATCGCCGGCAGGGAGCACGTCCACGGCGCTGTCCTCGCTGTCTTTCATGTTCAATCCCGCAGCTTCCACGAGACATACTTGGTCTCCAGGTAGGCTTCCAGCCCTTCGTGGCCGAGTTCGCGTCCCAGGCCGCTTTCCTTCATGCCGCCGAAGGGGCACTGGGGCGCTGCCGGCACCGGATCGTTGATGCCGATGATGCCCGCTTCCAGCCCTTCGGCCATCTTCCAGGCGATGCTGAGATCGTTGGTGAAGACGTAGGCCGACAGCCCGTAGCGCGTGTTGTTCGCCGCCCGAATCACGTCGTCGAGATTGCTGAAGCCCAGCAAGGGCATCACCGGGGCGAACGGCTCCTCGGTCATGATCCTGGCGTCCGGCGACAGGTTGTTCAGCACGGTCGGCTCGAAGAAGTAGCCCTTGGCGAAGCGCTCGCTCTTCTTGCCGCCGGTCAGCACATTCGCGCCGGTCTTGCGGGCGTCGTCGATCAGGCCGATGGTCTTGTCGCGCGCCCGTTCCTCGATCATCGGGCCGACCTCGATGCCCGCTTCCACGCCATTGCCCAGCTTCAGCGCGCGAGAAAACTCGACGGCGGCTTCGGTGAATTTCTTCTCCACGTCCTTGTGGACGTAGAAGCGGCTCGGGGCAATGCAGACCTGGCCGTTGTTGCGAAACTTGCCGGTGACGGCGATCTTGGCCCCCAGTTCCGGATCGGCGTCCGGGAAGACGATGAACGGCGCGTGCCCGCCCAGTTCCAGGCTCAGCCGCTTGACGTGCTCGGCGGCCCCGCGCATCAGTTGCTTGCCGACGGCCGTGCTGCCCGTGAAGCTGAGCTTCCGGCATAGCGGGTTCTGCAAGAACTCCTCGCCGATGGGCGGCGCCTCGCCGACGACCATGTTCACCACGCCGGGCGGCGTGCCGGCTTCGATCAAGCACTCCATCAGCTGGATCATGCACAGCGGCGTCTGCTCGGCCGGCTTGATGACGATGGTGCAGCCGGCCGCCAGCGCGGGCGCGATCTTGCGGGCCGGCAGCGTCACCGGGAAGTTCCAGGGAGTGATGGCCCCGACCACGCCCACCGGATGCTTGAGCGTGACATGCCGTTTGCCCGGCGCGCTGTTGGGAATGAGCTGCCCGTAGGCCCGCTTGCCTTCCTCGGCAAACCACTCGAAGGTGTCGGCCGCGTGCAGGATTTCGGCCTTGGCCTCGGCGACGGGCTTGCCCTGTTCCATGGTCAGGGTCTTGGCGATCGTGTCGACCCGATCGCGCACCAGGTCGGCGGTCTTCTTCAGCACCTTGGCCCGCTCGTAGGGCGTCAGCTTCATCCAGGTGGGCATGGCCCTGTGAGCGGCCTCGATGGCTCGATGGGCTTCCTTTCGTCCGCCATAGGCGACTTCGGCCAGGGTTTCCTCGGTGGCCGGGTTGATGACGGCTTTCGTCTTGCCGTCTGCCGCTTCGGTCCAGTGGCCGTCAATATACATGCGCTGTAGCGCGCTGGTTGCCGTCGCCATGAGGAGGCTCCTTGGTTGTCGCGGGATAGGGGTTGCGCCACAGCGGGTCGCGGGGTCCGGGTCAGTCTAGGCGGGAAAAGCAGCCGGTCAAGCGGCTTCCGGGCGGCAGCGGCCGGGCAGGAAGACTGGCAGCGACGGGGCACCGGCCGCAGGGTCACTTGGGCTGATCCAGGACTTCGCGGATCTTGCGGGCCAACTCCGAAGGCGAGAACGGCTTCTGCACCAGCGCGACGCCGGCTTTGGTCAACTCGTGCCGCACCAAGGAATCGTCCGTATAGCCGGTGATGAAGACGACTCGCATCTCCGGGCGGATTGGCGCGCTTTGCTCGGCCAATTGCTGGCCGTTCAGCCGCGGCATGACCACATCCGTGAGCAGCAAGTGGATCGGCTTGGCATGCTGTCGGACGATTTCCAGGGCCTCGCTGCCGTTGCGGGCCTCGAGCACTTCGTAGCCGCTGGCTTTGAGCACCAGGGCGGCGAACTGACGAACCCCCTCCTCGTCCTCGGCCAGCAAGATGGTCTCCGTGCCCTGAGCCGTCCGTGTCGCACTTGGATCGGACTTGCGGAGCGGCTGGATGTTTCTGGCTGCCGGCCAGTAGATCCGGAACGTACTGCCCTTGCCAGGCGCACTGTCCACTTCGATGAAGCCCTGGTTCTGCGTGACGATGCCGTACACGGTGGCCAGGCCCAGCCCGGTGCCCTTGCCCGGTTCCTTGGTCGTGAAGAACGGCTCGAAAATGTGCGCTCTGACCTCGGCGGACATGCCAGTGCCCGTGTCGGAGACCGCGAACAGCACATAGTCGCTGGCCGGCAGCTTACGGCCCAGCGAGGTGATTTCACTCGCGGGCACGTTGCGCGATTGCACGGTGATCTGGCCGCCCTGGGGCATGGCGTCGCGGGCGTTGATCGTCAGGTTCATCAGGATTTGCTCGAACTGGCCGGGATCGGCCCGCACCGGGGCCAAGGCCGGGTCGAGGACGCAAATCAGGTCGATGTCCTCGCCGATCAGCCGGCGCAGCATCTTGTCCATGTCCCGGACCAGCGCGTTCGGGTCGAGATCGACGGGCGCGATGATCTCCCGGCGGCTGAAGGCCAGCAGCTGGCGGGTGAGCAGCGCGGCCCGTTCGGAGGCCTTGCGAATCTCGCGGATGCCGCGCCCGGCCAGCGTATTTTCCGGCAGCGAGCCTAGCATCATTTCGCTGAAGCCGGAAATGACCGTGAGGAGGTTGTTGAAGTCGTGGGCCACGCCGCCGGCCAGCCGGCCGATCGATTCCATCTTCTGGGCTTGTTGAAACTGCTGTTCGAGTTGCCGGCGCCGCGTGGCGTCGGCAAACATGCCCAGGCTGCTGACGATTTCGCCCTGCGCGTTGCGCAGCGGCGAGGTCCAGAGGGTGACGGCCACCAGCGAACCGTCTTGGTGCAGGCGCAGCACCTCCAGACCGCTGCGCTGCTCTCCCTCGAACTCGGCGGCGACGTCGGTGAAAAACACCGCGCGCTGATCGGGCGGAATGATAGGCAGCATCCGGCCGACGACTGTTTCGCTTTTCCAGCCGAAGAGTTTTTCCGCCGTCGCGTTCCAGACCAGCACCTGGCAGGCGCGGTCGATGACGACGATGGCCAGCGGCGAAGCCTGGATCAGGGCTTGCAGCATCGCGTCCGTGCGGCGCAGCTCTTCCAGGGCCTGCACGCTCTCCAGACGCAGGCGGCGCTGCTCCATCGCCTGCTCGATCGCCGGCCCGAGGCGGGCCATGCGGTCCTTCAGGATGTAGTCCGCGGCGCCCTGTTTGATGCACTCGACCGCTTTCTCGTCGCCCAGGGTGCCGGTGACGAGGATGAAGGGCACGTCCAAGCCCCGTTCCTTCAATCGTTGCAACGCCCGCAGCGCGTCGAACTGCGGCAGGGTGTGGTCCGCCAGGATGACGTCCAGCCCCGGCCGCAGGTGTACCAAGAAGTCGGCCTCGGTTTCCACCCGCTGCCAGTCCGGCTCGAAATCGTTGCGGCGCAGTTCGTGCAGCAGGAGTTCCGCGTCGGCCTCCACGTCCTCGAGAATCAGCACGCGCAAGGGTTTGGGCATGGGACGCTCCGCACTGGGGAGATGCCGTGGGCAGCTGGATCCTGGCTTGCCGGACGAAGGTCCTTCGCTGGGAAGCTGGCCGCGATGGGAAATCATGCTGGCATTTCGGTTCCCTCCCGTCTATACTACTCTACATCTTTATCCGAGGCCCGACCGGAGATGGAATTTCCGGCCGCCTCGCCATTCTTGGTTCGTATTGAGGAAAGGAGTCCTCCATGTTCGACGTCACCTCCTCCATCCGCATCGGCGTCTACGGGACCGAGGAAGAAAGCGCCCAGGATGTGCGCAATTTCGCCCTGTGGTCGGTCGGCTATGCCGGCACCATCAAGGCGGCGGGCGCGACTCCGGTCTTTCTCCCTGAAAAAACCACCGACCTGTCCTGGAAGGAAATCCTCCACGAAATCGACGGCGTGGTGCTCGGCAACGGCCACGGTCTGTCACCCAAGCACCAGGCCGACTCGGAGGAACTCGTCCGTTTCTGTCGGGAGCACGAGATTCCGCTGCTGGCGATCGACCACGGCATGCTGTCCCTCAACCAGGCGCTGGGCGGCACGCTGCACCTCGACCTGCCGCGCGAACTGCCGGAAGCCTTGCAGCACCGCCATCCGCCGGAAAAGGGTTTACGGCACGCGATCAATGTCATTGCCGACACCTACCTCGCCGACCTGTACGGCGAGGGTGAAGTCGTGGTCAACAGCGAGCATCGCCAGGCGGTCCAGCGCTTGGCGCGCGGCTTTCGCGTCAGCGCCACGGCGCTGGACAGCGTGGTCGAAGCCATCGAGCACGAGGGGCCCGATTGGTGGGTGCTCGGCGTGCAGTGGCGGCCGGCGTCGGCCAGTGCCTCGGGCCTGGACATTCAGGTGTTTCGAGGCTTGATCGACGCTTGCCAGGCCAAGACCACTGAAGCCGTTCGCGAGGACACGGCCGATTTGGCGGCGTGAGTCTGTCCCAGAAGCCCCTCGCCCCTTGCGGGAGAGGGGAGCAGACTGATGGGACAGTCACTGAACCGCGAAGCGAACTATTGGCCCGGTTCATCCCGAAGTCACGGGATGAATCGGGCTTTTTCGTGTCCGTGGTCTTGACAACCGACCGTGTCCTCGCGGATGCTGCTTCTGCTCGTTCGCGAATGATGGACGCCGTCATGATCCTCCACGAAGTCATCACTGCCGAGAAAGTCCCCTTCACCTATCGGGTGGCGGGGCTCGGTTCGCGCTTCCTGGCGTACCTGATCGACGCTTCCTTGCTGCTGCTGCTCTTCAGCGCGGGCACCATGCTGCTGTCGCCGCTGGACGCCATGCAGCCGGGGCTGGGGTCCGCGGCGACCTTCGTCTGGCTGTTCGTGCTGACGTTCAGCTACTTCCCGGCGTTCGAGTGGCTCTGGCTGGGGCAGACGCCGGGCAAGCGGGCCATCGGCATCCGCGTCATTCAAGAGCGCGGCACCGGCATTTCTTTTTTCCAGGCCGCCGTGCGCAACCTGGTGCGCTGGGTCGATTCATTGCCCTGGATTTTCGTGGCGGGCTGCTACACGCTCGGCTTCGGGGTGGCGGCCTGTCATGCCAAGAATCGCCGGCTGGGCGACTGGGCGGCGGGCACTCTGGTGGTCTTCGTCGAGAGCAAGGCCAGACCGATTCACGCACTTCAGGAGGAGGGCGAGGGCGAGGGCGAGACCGGGCAATTCCGCTCGGCACGGCAGCGACTCGGGCAGCTAAGCAAGGAGCAGAAGCAAACCATTCTCGACCTGTGCCTGCGCCGCGAGCAATTGCGCATCAGCGACCGGGCCAGGCTGTTCCATGCCGTCGCGGATTTCTTTCAGAAGCAATTCGACCTGCAGCCGGCGGAACACCAGAGCGACGAGAAGTTCGTCTTGCAGCTGGCGGCGGTGCTGGGCGCGGAAGTGTGAGCCATGTGCGGCAAAGCACAGGTCTTTACGCCGAAGGCGTTACATCCCACAACCGAGGGCTGCCATGCCGGTTCTTACGCCGAAGGCGTTACATAACATAGCCCAGGGTTGCCGGTACTCCGGCAACCCTGGGTTTCGACAAGGAGTGTCATCTACCCCGAAGGGGTTGCATAAACTCTTCAACATCGGTTTATGCAACCCCTTCGGGGCAGGGCTTCCAAGGTGCAGCTGGCGATGCAGCTGAGCAGTCATAAACTGGTATCTCCCATCGGCATCCAACGGTTTGCCTCGGAGATACTCCCCA
>JAGVLI010000471.1 GCA_020054355.1 Planctomycetales bacterium
CGCGCTTCTGGACGACGGCCCTGGCGGGGCTGGTGGACATCGGCTACATCAAGGCGACCGGTTCCAGCGTCAAGATCTACCTGCCGAAGACCGCGAACCTGCCGGAGGTGGAATTCGAGTGGCAGGTGCCGCGCTGGAGCAACACCATCGAGCGCAACCGCGCCCGGACCTGGTTCCAGGCCTATGCGGCCGCGGCCGCCCTGTACTTCGTGGAGCGTGCCCTGGAGGAGGTCCACGCCGGACGGATCAAGACCATTCTGGAAATCGGCAAGCTCTCGGCCGTACTGCCTGACGCGGTTCGCTTCTGCTTCGAGCTGTGCAGCGCCGGCACGGCAGCCGAAGGCGCGCTCCTGGAGATCCTGGAGCCTCCTGGCAGGGCGCGCTGTCGGAGTTGCGCCGGAGAAGTCTTGCTGGAACGAGCCTTCGGCCGCTGCGCCTGCGGCAGCACCGACCTCGATTGGCTTTCGGGCGACGAACTCAACATCAAGGAACTGGAACTAGCCTCCCAGGTGTAAGACCTGCGGATGTTCGCCGGCGGCCGAGCACCAGCACGGGAGTCCGCCTGCCGGCAACCCACCCGTGCATCGCCATGCGAGCGGCGGGGCCGTGATCCGCCTGGAGCAGCAATTGCTGGCGGGCAACCAGGAACTTGCCGAGGAGAACCGTGCCTGGCTGGCCCAGCGCGACATCCTGGCACTGAACCTGCTCAGTTCGCCGGGAGCGGGCAAGACCACGCTCCTGGAACGGACCATCCGCGATCTCGGCCACGACCTGACGATCCAGGTCATCGAAGGCGATCAAGCGACGGACCGCGACGCCCGGCGCATCGCGGCACTGGGCTGTCGGGCGGTGCAGATCAACACGGGCAGCGGCTGTCATCTCGACGCCGGCATGGTGCGGCGCGGGTTGGAACGACTGGACCCGTCGAGCGGCGCAGTCGTCCTGATCGAGAACGTCGGCAACCTGGTCTGCCCGGCGCTCTTCGACCTGGGAGAACAGGCCAAGGTCGTGGTTTGCTCGGTCACGAAGGGGGAAGACAAACCGATCAAGTATCCGCACATGTTCCGGGCTGCTTCGCTGCTGCTGCTCAGCAAGATCGACTTGCTGCCGCATGTGGACTTCAACCTGGACGAGTTCCGAGGGTTCGTGGCCGAGGTCAATCCCCGGCTGCCAGTCATGCCGCTCTCGGCGCGCGGCGGCGAGGGCCTGGCAGCCTGGTACGGTTGGCTGCACGCACAGCGCACGCATGAGGTCCGAGCATGAGCGCGAGTCTCGAACATGGCGTCGTCTCCGAACCGCTCCAGGAGGAGGTGCGCCAGCTGCGGGAGCGCGTCGCGCAGCTGGAGTCCGCCGAACTGGCGCGGCAGCAGGTGGAAGAGAAGTTTCGCGGTCTGCTCGAGTCGGCGCCCGACGGCCTCCGGCCGGGATTACATCGAGCGCATCGGCGGCGGCGCGGTGCGGATGCAAACCCTCATCACCGACCTGTTGACCTATTCGCGGGTGGGACGACAGGGGCAGGGCTTCACCCTGACGGACAGCGCCGCCGTGTTCGCCGAGGTCTGCGGCAACCTGCGTATCGCCGTGGAGGAGAGCGGCGCCCGTCTGACGGCGGACCCGCTGCCCACCGTCTGGGCGGACCGCACCGAGTTGGGCCAGCTGCTCCAGAACCTGGTCGGCAACGCCCTCAAGTTCCGCAGCGACCAGCCGCTGGAGATCCATCTCGGTTGCCGACCGGAAGGAGATGACTGGTGCTTTGCTGTCCGGGATAACGGGATCGGCATCGATCCGAAATACGGCGAGAAAATCTTCCTCATCTTCCAGCGTCTGCACAGCCGGGCGAAGTATCCCGGCACGGGCATTGGCCTGGCCATCTGCAAAAAGATCGTGGAGCGGCACGGCGGCCGCATCTGGGTGGAATCCGCGCCGGAGCACGGCAGCACGTTTTATTTCACGCTGCCCAGCGGGCCAGGTAAATCCTAGTCTCTGAAACCGCGTGGACCGTGCCAACCAGCTGCGATGTGGTCCAGTTCGCGCCGGACGCTGATGCGGAAGCAAAGCGGCAAGGATTTGAAGGGGGATCGCCGGAGTTCTGGTCCTAGCGGCCGTCGCGCAAGCGGTCGCCCAGGAAGTTTTCGAGGTCCGGAACCGCGTAGATCTTCTTCACCGTGGTGTCGATGTCGTATTCGACCCGGCGAAAGCGGATGGTGTCGTTGTCCAGCAGCACGTAGCAGGCGCGCCAGTCGCCGTCGCGCGGCTGGCCGACCGAACCGACGTTGCACAGCGTCTTACGGCCGTCCAGCTTGAAGGTGTAGTCGATCTCGTCTGGGCTGTGGAATTGCAGGCTTTCGGTGAAGATGCCCGGCACGTGCGTGTGGCCCTGGAAGCAATAGCGCTCGACCAGCGCGAAGATGCGTTCCATCTTCCGCTGGTTGTAGATGTCTTCGGGGAAGACGTACTCGTTGAGCGGGTTGCGGGCCGAGCCGTGGACGAACAGGAAGCCGTTCTCCTTGTGCGAGCGCGGCCGTTCGGCCAGGAACTCCCAGCGTTTTTCCTTCTGCTGCCGGCTGTCGCTCGGCGATTCCAGCTGCGAACGGGTCCAGAAGATGGCCTTCTCGGCGGGCGGATTGAACCCTTCCGGATCGAACATCGCCCCCTGGTCGTGGTTGCCCAGCAGCACCATCTTGCAGGCCATCACCTGATCGACGCATTCGCGCGGGTTCGGACCGTAACCGACGATGTCGCCCAGGCAATAGATCTCATCCACAGGCTGCTTCTTGATGTCTTCAAGAACGGCCTGCAGGGCCTCCAGGTTGCTGTGGATGTCGCTGATGATCGCCTTCACGACAGGGTTCTCCCTGGAAGTAGCACGCCGGGGCCGCTCGGTCTGGCCGATCCGAGCAAATCTATTCTATGCGGAATGCCGCGGGACAATGCTTCTAATTCACCATTTTGCAGTGTACAAGCGCGGACGAAAAGGTGTCAAGGGGCAGCTACCGCCATCGGCCCATCCTCCGGAACCCGGTTCGCTACGACGTGCATCGTCGGCACAGGCCCCACACGTTGCCGTCCGCCGCGATTATCGGACAATGAGGGGTAACGCGCTCGACCGCGCGGACTCGTGGGCCGCCTCCCTGCCAGGTGCATGGTCATGACCGAGAATTTCGCCGACGCCAGCGTCCGGATACGCCCCGCCGCCGCGGACGACCTGCCGGCCATCGTCGCCATGCGCGACCGGCTCAACGAATTGGAACGCGCCGGCTGCGCGCATGCGGCCATTCAGCCCTTCACCCTGGAACAGTTTACCACGCATTGGTCGCCCAGCATGACCAATCCCAACTTTTGCTGGCGAATCGTCGAGGCCGCCGGGCGCCCGGTCGGGTTTGGTCTGATTTATCTGCTCGCGCCGCAGCTGCCCCGGTCGGCCGCCTATATCCACTGGGCCTATCTGGAGGAAAATCAGCGCCGCCGCGGCGCCGGCCGCCTGCTGCTCGACGAACTGCTGGCCTGGGCGAGGAGCAAAGGGGCCAGCCGCGTCGAACTGCAGTTCATCGACGGCAACCAGGCCGCCGAGCGCTTCTGGACGAAAATGGGCTTTCGCGGGTTTGCCCGCAAATGCGTGCGGTATTTGGAATAGACCGCTTGCGGTTTAGCATTTTCCCCCAACCGGCGCGCACGTTCTCCCCAGCGTGCAAGCGTCGCTGGCATCCCCCAGCGTCAGGCGGAAGTCGATCCGCCCCTGCCGCGTGTCGCGGTCGGTATTCCCCCATTGCGGGGTGCCGAAAAAAGGTGAATCGGCGAATACCGAATGGTCCCTTCAATCGCGTCCAGATTTTCTCAATGGACGGCCCGGCGAACCTCAGCACGTTTCCAGTCCGAAGTGGCCGCTCAGGGGCGAAGACTAGCTTCGCCCGGAGCGGTCCCACAGCATTCAGTCGGCGAATCGCCGCTGAGTAGTTTTTTCCTCGGACTCATGCGAGCGCGGCGCCCTGGATTCCCCCACGCGCGGTGCCGCCACAAAGGCGGGAGCCGGGTTCTTGCAGCCACCGGGGGTGGATTTTGGAATCGGGGCAAGTTCGGGCGGTCACGGGCACCGTGGTCGGGCATCGCTGTATTACGAGCGGACACGCCCGCCAGGAACAGGCCGGTGCTGGGTCAACAAGGTGTACATCGCTGCGGATGTCGGACCCGGACATTCCGTCGTTCGCCACGTCAAC
>JAGVLI010000217.1 GCA_020054355.1 Planctomycetales bacterium
CGGCCTCGGCCACGTACTGCTGCATCCGCTGACTGGTGGTCGGGCCGCAATCGTCGGCGGTGTTGCGGGGCAGCCAGACCGATTCCGTATGCCGGGTGCCATTGACCACGTCGCTAACGATGGCTTCGGTCAGGACGATGTGCCGTTTGACGATCTCGGTCTGACGGTAGAGCACTGGCACCAGCGGGGCCTGGCGGGGATCGAGGCAAAGCACGCGGGCGATGCTGATGGATTGTTCCTGGTCGATGGTGAAGGCGGGCAGCGCGGTTCCCAGGCCGAGGATGGCGAAGCTCATGAGAAGCGCTTTCGCAAGGAGCGAACGAAAAAGCCTGGGGCGGCACGGTAGCGTGCCGCCCCAGGCTTGATATAGCTATTTCCCGTTCTCAGGGGAAGTAGCGGATGGACATCAGGCCGACGAAGTTCGGGCTGTCCAGGGACTTTTCATCCAGCTTGCCGACTTCCTGGGCGTTGCCGCCGGCGATGATGCCCCGATGGACCAGCTTGCGGGTGGAAAGCGGCAGCAACTTGAGCTGCATGTCCTCCAGGCTCTTCGCCTGCACGTTGCGGGCGGTCAGGGCACGCAAGCTGACGACCTCCTTGGCTTTCACCTCGGGGTCTTGCCGGAAGACCGCCACTTCGATCAAGCCCATCTTGAGCGGATCGAGGTTGGGCAGCGCTCCGGGCGATTCGACCACGAAGGGCACCTTCTTGGTCTTCTCGATCCAGAAGCCATCCACCTCGTACTTGCCCTTGGCGTCCAGCACCCAGCGGAGGCACTCCTCGATCTGCTTCTCCGGCCCTTCCATCTGCAGGGTGTTGATGCCGTTGATCCGCAGCACCACGCCCAGCTTCTCGTTCGACTTGTTCTCCAGGCCGAAGCGGATCTTGGTGCCCTTCTGCGGCTCGTCCACCCGCAGCGCTCCGTTGATGGTCTTGAGCGACTGTTCCTTGCCGTCGTAAAAGATCTTCACGCCGATCAAGTTCTCGATCGAATCGGCGGTCGGCGTCAAGGGCTTTTCCTCAAGCCGGGCGGCGGCTTCCTTGACGGCCAGGTCGTCGATCGACTCGTTGTCGCCGACCGCGCCGCGCTTGGCCAGGGAGAAAGTCAGGCCGGCATCGGACAGGATGCTGCGGTCGGTCTTGACGGTCAGCGTCGATTCATCCCGCTGCGTGGCCGGCATGGCACGGTCGAAGGACTTGATCTTCACGATGGTGTCCTTCAGCTCATTGGTCAGGTGGACTTCGCCGGTCAGAAAACGATCCACCTTGACCGTGGTATTGCCCCAGGACAGCGGGTAGTCGTGATTGAAGAGGGCCTTCCGGCCTTCATCGGTCAGGTAGCTGGCATTCTTGTCCTTGGCGCCGGCCGCCTGGCTGGCGTTGCGCGTGATGCCCAGCGGATTCTTGGCGTCGTTCACCATGATCAGGGCAAATTCCAGGCGGCTGGCCATGTTGGCGTTCAGCACGCCGGCATCGAAACTGGTCTTGCCGTCCTTGCCGACCTTGGTCTGAAACTTGAGGATGCCCAGGTTCTTGATGCCGTCCTTGCGGGCCTTGTTGACGAGGTCTTGCGCTACCTGCATCAGCTTCATGTCAATGTTGTCGGCCCGTGCCGGGCTGCACGCGGTCAAGGTCAGACCCAGGGCCAGCGCGGCGAACCAGGCCTGCCGTTGGTCGTACTTGCGGGCGCTCATGGTCGTATTTCTCCTTCTTGCTTGTGTTTGAGTAGGTGTTCGGGGGAATAAACGAGAAACCTCGCTGCGTCGGACGAAACTTCGGCTATTTCGCGGCCAGGGGCCGGCGTTGCTCCAGGCCATAGGGTCTGCGGTGCGGACCATGATTTCCTGCGCCCAGGGGGTGCGAAGCTTGTTCGAGAATCCAACTCCCGCAGGGTCCGCAGTGCGGGCCATTCGTCGCCGGCGCCGCCGCGACGCTGGTTCGGAAGCAGCCAGTTCGCCGACGCAGCAAGCTGGGGTTATTCCCCAGCAATCCTACCATACCGCTCGGCCTGGGGAAAGTTCCCCAGTTCACGGCGGACCTTGCCGAGGCAGTCCGGCAGGAAGCCGTCGTTCGGCTGAGCAGAATGACAGGCACACTCCGGTCGAAGGAAATCCGTTTTTTTCCGCGTGGACTACCAGCTACGATGCACAACTGCATCGCTATCCGCCATAGCCAGGCTAAAGAACGCCGAGGCAAGGGCTGGGACCCTGGGTCGTGGACCTGCGAAGGCGAGCGCCGGCGGATCGCCGACACTTTGCGGAACCAGATACGGGAGCAACATGAACCGCGATGCGCACGCATCAGACGAATGAAGGACAGGAGACGAGCCATGAGTCCGAACGAAACGGTGATCGACGGGACGCTGAAGCCGGATGGCACGCTGGAACTGGACGAGAAGCCGAAGTTGCCTCCAGGACGGGTGCAAGTGTTCGTGCAAGCTCTGCCGAAGTTGCCGGAGGGCGACCCGTTCTGGGACATGATGAAGTCCATTTGGACTTCACAAAAAGCACGGGACCATGTCGCCCGCAGCGTGGCGGAGGTTGAAGGGGAACGCCAGCGGCTGCGGGATGCCTGGGCCGAACGGCAGCAGGAGATCGAACGGATTCAGGAGGAAGCTCGGCGACTCCGGGCGCAACCGCAATGCTGATCTGCCTGGACACGAACTGCGTCATCTATCTGATCGAGAACAACCCGATTTGGGGCCCGAGGATCGTGGCGCGGTTGGCGCTGGCGCGTGCGGCCGGGGACACCGTGGCGGTTTGCGATTTGGCCCGTTCCGAATGCCTGATCGGGCCTCTCGCCAAGGGTAATGCGGCGCTGCTGGCCGAATACCAGCGGTTCTTTGCCAGTCCGACCGTGCAAATGTTGCCCTTGACGATTGCCGTGTTGGAAAGGGCCGCCGAAGTGCGGATTGCGTCCGCCATGCATTTTGAACTTCCGGACTGTCTGCACCTGGCGTCGGCCATCGAACACGGCTGTGGGCTATTCTTGACGAATGACGCCCAGTTGGCCCGCTGCACGGCAATTCCGGTCGAGGTGCTGTCCTGAGCGCGGCCGCCCGCCGGGAAATGCTCGAGTGAACCACCTGGCGCGGGCCGGTCAGTCAGCTTCCCAGGGACCGGCCCGCGATTGTCCTTGTCCGGCACCTGTTATTTCCGCGCCAGGGGCCGGCGTTGCTCCAGGCGCGGCAGGAACTCGGCAGGCATCTGGGTATCTTCCGCCCGCAGGCCGTCCACCTTGGCATCTTTCAACTTCTGCACCAGCCTGGGCACGCTTTCCTTGATGTAGGCGGTCAGTTCGCGGGCTTCCAGCACGCCGTCGGCGTCGGCATCGGCGTCGGCGAACTCCTCGCCCAGGGCGCGGCGCAAAGCTGGACGCGCGAGCGCGTACGGGATGGCCGTGTGACACGACAAGCACCTGGCGTCACCAGCGCCAGTCTTGAGGACCTTGGCCTTCGTCCACCACAGGTCCATGCGCGCGTCGAG
>JAGVLI010000982.1 GCA_020054355.1 Planctomycetales bacterium
CGTGACCCAGCACCGATTTGTTCCTGGCGGGCGTGTCCGCTCGTAATACAGCGATGCCCGACCACGGTGCCCGTGACCGCCTGAACTTGCCCCGATTCCCCATTCCCATGCCCGGTGGCTGCAAAATCCCGGCTTCCGTCCTCAGAGCGTTCGGAAGCAATGACGTAGGTCAGGCTTTCCAGCCTGACAGTCAGGCTGGAAAGCCTGACCTACGTTTCATGGCTTCCGTTCGCGACGAACGGCACCGCGCGTGGGTGGAATCGCTTGGCGCCGCGCTTTGCATGAGTCCGAGGAAAAAACTACCCAGCGGCTTTGTGCCGACTGATGGCTGTGGGACCGCTCCGGGCGAAGTTTTGCTTCGCCCCTGAGCGGCCGCTTCGGACTGGAAAACGTGCTGAGGTTCGCCGGGCCGTCCATCGAGTAATTCTGGACGCGATTGAAAGGGACTGGCGAGTATTCGCCGCGCCGTTTTTTTTCGGCACCCAGCAATGGGAGAATATCGCCTGCGACACGCGGCAGGGGCGGATGGCTTTCCGCCTGACGCTGGGGAAAACCAGCGACGCCTTCACGCTGGGGAGAAGGTGCGCGCTGGGTAGGGAAAATGCGAAGCCGCAAGCGGCAAATCAGAGCAACTCCTCGATCGGTCGGCGGTCGTCGAGCAGGTACATGGGTCGGCCCATGTGGTCGGGCAGCGTCATCCCTGGGTCGATGCCGAGAACGTGATACAGGGTCGCCAGCACGTTTTGCGGAGTGTAGGGCCGGCCGATGGGATTCGCTCCCTTGCCGTCAGTGGCGCCGACGACTTGGCCCATTTGCAAGCCGCCGCCCAGCATGAGGGCGAAGCCCGCTTGCGGCCAGTGTCCCCGGCCGGGTGTCCGGTTCGGATTCGGCGTGATGCGCGGCTCGCGGCCCATCTCGCCCCAGAAGACCACGGCCACGTCCTGGTCGAGTCCGCGCTCGTGCAGGTCGGTGGTCAGCGCGTGGACGGCGCTGTCGAGTTGAGGCACCAGATGGCCCAGGCACTTGCCGAGGTTGCCGTGCGTGTCCCAGGTGCCGCCGCCGAAGCCGCACGCTTCCTTGCGACCTTTCTCGACGCCGACGAAGCTGACGGACACCACCTTGACGCCGGCTTCCACCAGCCGGCGGGCTTGCAAGAGCTGCGTGGCGGGGCCGTAGCGGGCGCGGATCGCCTCTGGTTCCCGGCTGACGTCGAAGGCGTCGCGGGCCTTGGTCGAACTGATCATTTCGAGGGCCTGGGCGGTAAAGGCATCCATGCCCGCCATGTTGTTGTGCGCGTCGAGGTTGCGATTGAGGTTGTCGAAGGTCTGTAGCAACGCGCGACGGTCGCGCAACCGTTCGGTGCTGACCCCCGAGGAAGGTTCCAACGTTTTCAGGCTCTTGCCAGGGGCAAACGGCTTGTGGGCCGACCCCAGGTAGGCCGGGAAGCTGAGCCGTTCGGCCGGGTCGTGCAGCGAATCGAGCTGCACGTAAGGCGGCAGCAGACGCGCACCGCCCGCGTCCGCTTGCAGCCGGCTGACGACTGAGCCGAGCGCCGGCCGACCGCCCTTGTGGAAGCCGGTCAGCAGTTCTTCCGGGGGGCTGTGGTCGTTGTTCTGAAAGGCCATATTGCGGATGATGGCCAGCTTGTCGGCGATCTTGGCCTGCAAGGGCATCAGTTCGCAAAGGTCGAGGCCCGGCACCTTCGTCTGGATGGGCTTGAAGTCGCCGCGAATCTCGGCGGGCGCCTTGGGCTTGAGGTCGTAGGTGTCGATGTGGCTAGGGCCGCCTTCGAGCCAGACCATGATGACCGCCTTGGACGACTTCCGCCGGGCCGTTTCGCCGCGCGCTTGCAGGCGGAACAGATCGGCCAGCGTCAGACCGCCGACGCACAGGCTGCCCATCTTGAGGAAATTGCGGCGGGAGATGCCGTCGCAGGTCTTGCCGCTGGGCTGCCGGGAGGTAAAGGTCAGCATGGCGAACTCCGGTGTAAGGTTGCAAGCGGATCGTAGGGTCCGCTGTGCGGACCATTGGTCGGTGCTATCGGGGTTCAATGGTCCGCACAGCGGACCCTACGGCGGCAGTCTGTGGCCTTCGGTTACTTCGCGAGCTTCAGCTTGTCGGGGTCGCGCTGGGCGGTCCAGAAGATGGCATTGGTCAGCAGACGGCGAAAGGTCTCATTCTCGAAGTCTTCCGGCACGCCCATGGTGCTGAAGAACGTCCGGCCGCCCTTGTAAGAGTGGACCCAGCTGACGGGCGCGGGCACCTTCTTGCCGGGTGCGTCCACGACTTGCAGGACGACGGCGGCCTCGGCGAGCTTGTCGAAGTTGTAACAGCCGCGCGAATCGATCGGCCCGACGCCCCGCAAGATCGGATGCTCCTTCTGGGCTTCCGTCGGAATGGCCTTGAATGGGGCCGTGTAGCTGCCGGGCCCCTTGTATTCGCCGCCCAGGACTTTTCCGGCGAACAGGCGGTTGTCGGCCTCCTGGAAGCCATGACTCGCCGTCCGCAAGGCGACGACCGGCTTGCCCTTTTCCCAGTGATCGCGAATGATCGCCATCTGTTCCTCGGGCAGGTTCATGCGGCGGAGGAAGACGATCATCACATCGGCGTTCTTGAGCGCATCGAGATTGGGCAGCGATTTGCCGTCCTTGCCGAACGACGTGCTGCATTCCACGCGATACCGTTCTTCGAGGTGCTTCTTGAAGGCCGTCAGGGACTCCACCGGCTTGTACTCGCCGGCGCCGAGCATGTGGATTTTCAGCGGCGCGGGTTCCTGGCTGCCAGCGTGGGCAGTCAGAAGGCCCAGTACAGTCAGCGAGAGCAGCAAGTGCTTCATGGCAGGCTCCGGAGGCGGGAGTAGCTCAGGCAGGCTTCATTTCGAGGTCATGCTTACCCACGTTTCCGGCAGACCTTTTCGTTTCAAGAAAAAAGCGCAGCCTTCACTTTTTCCGGAAAGCGTAAAGATGGCCGTCATCGCAGCCGACCAGCAGGAAGCCGTCGGCAGCAACGGGGGTCGCATGGCAGGTGCCGTCGAGTTGCGTGGACCAGCGCACCTTGCCGTCCGGGTCCGTCAGGAAGAGCTTGCCGTTGACGGCGGCGAACACGAGCTGGTCTCCGATCGCCAGCGGGGTGCCCATCGCGGCCAGCTGCGGCGCGCCGGACAGGCCCTTGGACTTGATGCGCTTCACGTCTTCCAGGGTCGGTTGCTTCACGATCGGCTGACCATCCTGATCCAGTTCGGTGGCCGTCGCGCCGTTGGTGCCGTACTGGCTCTGAATGCCCGAAACGTAGACCTTGTTTTGCAGGAACGCCATGCCGCCCCAGCCCCAGGAGGCGTCGCCCAAGCGGAGCCGCTTGCCGGTCGCGGGGTCCAGCTCGACGAGATAGTGGACGTTGCGCACCCAGAGTCGGTCGCGATGGAAGGACAACGCCTCGACGGACAGCGGCACGAACGAGCGCCACAGCTCCTTGCCGGTCTTCAGATCGAGGGCGTAGACCCATTCGGTCCACTGGCCGCAGAAGACGCGGCCGCCGTGGACCACCGGCGGCACCTGCACACAGTAGTCGCCCGCGCGGAAGCTCCAGAGCTTCTTGCCGGTGAGGCGGTCGAGCGCATACAGGTTGTGGTCGTTCGCGCCGAAGAGGACGATGCCGCCGACGGTCACGGGCGAACCGCGCACCGGCCCGCCCGCCGTGAAGCTCCAGCGCTGCTTGCCGGTGTCGGCTTCCAGGGCGTGGAACGCCCCGCTGTCCGAGCCGCAATAGACCAGACCGCCGGCGACAGCCGGCGAACAGCGGATCGCAGCGCCGGTGTTGAAGTCCCAGATCGGTTTGCCGGTCTGGAGGTCCGCCGCGTGCAGCTTGCCGGAGTCCGAGCCGAAGAACGCCTTGCCGTCACGGATGGCGGCCGAGCCGACGAGGCGCTCGCCGGTGGCGAACTTCCAGGCCAAATCCAATGGGCCTTCCAGTGAGCCGCCTTCCAGGCCGGCACGCGCTGGACCACCGCCGAGCATCGGCCAGTCCTTGCCAGGCCGCGGCTGGTCGAGACGTTCGGGAGCGAGCAGGGCGGCGACCGTCTCCGACGGGGCGGCTGCGCCCTGGTCCTTCGCTTCGGGCGTGGTCGGTTCGCCGTCCTTGGCTGGGACGAAGCAGTAGACGCAGCCGTCGCGGCTGTGAAAGTAGAGCCGGCCATAAGCCAGCGCCGGCTCGCCGCAGACGGTGTTGCCAGTGGAGAAGCGCCAGACGGATTTGCCCGTCTTCAGGTCGATGGCGTGCAGGGTGCCGGTGTGGCCCGATTCGCGCGGCGGGGCCTTGCCGTACTGGAAGGCGGCGAGATTCTCCAGATCGCCGGTGGACGCCACGCCGGTCCCCAGGTAGGCATGGTCGCCCGCCACGGACGCACTGCAGCAGCCCGAATTGGCCTTCCCCAGAAAATGCCAGAGTTCCTTGCCGGTGGCGCGATCGACGCCGATGAGGTCCGACCCATAGGGCTTGATGAGCACGAGGTTGCGGGTCAGCGTGGCCGGCGAATAGTGGAAGCGTTTCGGCGCCTGCCAGAGCGATTCGCCGGTGCGGGCATCGAGCAAGTGAAACCGGCCATCCTCGGACTGGAACATGCCACAGCCCACGACCTGGCCGTCGCTGGTGAGCGAGGTCCAGGGAAAGATGCCCTGGCGTCGCCAGAGTTCCTTGCCCGTGCCGGCATCGAGGGCGAAGGTGGCGCCCTCGGTGGACTTCTTCCAGGAATGACTGGTGCGTGTCGCCACGAACACCTTGCCGCCGGCGACCACGGGAGTGAGGGCGCAGCTACCGTCGTCCTTCCCTAGCCCCGCGCGCCAGAGTTGCTTGCCCGTCGCGGCGTCGAAGGCAGTGACGGCCGGCTCTTCGCCGCCCTCGCTGCAATAGAGCTTGCCGTTGGCGACCGGCAGACCGGCCTTGTGAGGATCGATGCCTTCCGCCTTGATCTGCTGTCGCCAGAGGTCCTTGCCGGTGGCGGCGTCGAGCACCAGCACCTCGGCGGCTTTCGGCTGACTGACCCCGCCATCCCGAATCAGGAGGTGCAGCCGGCCGTCGGCAAAGGTCGGCACGCCGCGGATGCTGCCTGCGATTCCCAGGCGTTCCCAGAGGCGGCGGCCCGTGCGCGCATCCAGCGCGAGGATGGACTTGGTGTTGTGCATGGCGACGAAGACCTTGCCGCCCGCCACGATGACCCCGCCGCCGCCATCGCTGGACGCATCGCCATCCAGGCGGTAGGTCCAGGCGAGCTTGAAGGGCGGCTTGACGATCTGATCTTGCGACAGACCGGAGGTGCCCGCGTCGCCCTTGTAGGCGGGCCATTCCGCGCCGGACAGTTCCTGATTCGGTGCGGCCTGGGCCGTCAGCAGGGCCGACAGCAGACAAGGAAGGAGCGTAGTCATGGGGGTTGCTCCGATATCGTGGCTTCGGCGGGGAGGAAAGGTCAGTCGGTAGGCAGGTCCCACAGTTGCACGGTCTTGTACCAGCCACCGGCCGCCAGGGTACGGCCATCGGGAGAGAAGGCGACGGTATTGGGGCCGCCGGGCAGCTTGAAGGTCGCCAGCCCCTGGCCGTCGGCGACGCGCCACAGACGCACCGTGCCATCGTGGCTGCCGCTGGCCACGGTTCGGCCGTCCGGTGCGAAGGCCACGGCCCGAATTTCCCGGCTATGACCGAGCAAGCTGCGCAGCTCATGGCCGGAGCTGGTGTCCCAGAGCCTGACGGTCTTGTCCCGGCTGCTGCTGACCAGCTGAGTGCCGTCGGGCGAGAAGGCCAGGGCGTAGACTTCGCTGGTGTGGCCGAGCAGGAGTTGCTTGACTTGCTCGCGGCCAAAGTCCCAGAGCTTGATGACGCCATCGCGTCCCGTGCTGGCGAGGGTCTGGCCATCGGGAGAGAAGGTCACGCACCAGACGCCGCCGACATGGCCATCGAGAATGGTCCGCATTTGTCGCCGCTCCACGTCCCACAGCCGGATTTGCGAGGATTCCTGACCGTGAGCGCCGGCGACGACCAGTGTTCGGGCATCCTTGCTGAAAGCCAGTGCTTCGATCCAGGTGCGATGGCCGGGCAGGGAAGCGATTTCCTTGCGTTCGGTCCAGTCCCAGACGCGGGTCAGCGGGGGATTGTCGCCGCCCCCAGCCAGCAGCCGGCCGTCGCGCGAGAACGCGAACGCCCGAACATCCGCGCGCAGGGTGTTATCCAGGTCCACCGGGGTCTGGTCGGTCCCACGGGCCACGTCCCAGAGGCGGACC
>JAGVLI010000855.1 GCA_020054355.1 Planctomycetales bacterium
CATTTTGCTCACCAGCCCACGCCCACACTGCTGCCCGAGGCGTGACCGCTTACGTCCCTGCTGCCCAAAAAAGCTACCCCAGGGTGTGAACGATTACCGCAATCCTTATGTCGTGCATCGGGACGTCAAGCCAAAGAACATCTTCCTGAAAGCGGGAAGCTGTGTACTCGGTGATTTCGGACTGGTGTTTCAAGACGTGGCCCTCACCGCCACTGACCAACCTGAAGGTGCTATCCCCGCAATGGCACAAATGTACCGGACACCGGAACTGGTCGAGTATCATGTCACGGGTAAGAAGCCGCCACCCGAGAGCGATGTGTTTCAGCTTGGGCTCGTCGCCTCCGAACTGTTTACCGGGAAGAACCCACTCCGGCCCGGCGGGCCGAAGAAGTCCGTCCAACTGGAGCCGCTCGAAGAGTTGCCCGGCTCCGTGGGGCAGATAATCAAAGCCCGCCTTGAAGAAATGATCGTCATCGACACGAAGGACCGCCTACCCGCGCGACTCCTCTTGCCCCGTTGGCTCGACCTTTATCGCACCGTGATCCGTCGTGCAGGCCCGAAGAAACCCGACCCCGCAGTACGCCCACCCGTCGTTCCTTCGAGTGGGGAAACCGAACCTCCAAGCGCCGACCGTGGTTCATCGCCCAGGGCATGAAGGCGGATTACCGCGTCCGCCAAACTTCGACAGGATCGCAGCCATGACACCTCCGTTGCCCGCCGAACGCGACCGCAATGCTTGGCGGATCGCCGTCTGGAACCTCCCAGACGATTTGCTCTCCCAGGCCCAGAAGCTTCAGTTCATGCTGATGCTCGAAGGCGGGTTCAACCAGTTCGATCCCTTCCGGGTGATCGGCGATTTGCTGGCCAACCGTGAACTGTGGCAGGGCGCGGTCGTGGATCGCGCCCATATGCTCGTGAAGGAGCGGCCGGACGACCCGTGCCGATTGTGGTCGGACCTGATCAAGCTGCGCGATGTCGGGCATACCTGGAATGTCGATACGCTTTTCATCCACACGAAAACGGGTACTGAGGATCGCTGGACTGCCTTGGTCGATGAGTGGACTCCCGATATCACCTACTGGGTCGAAGGCACCGAAGCCTGCCAGTTGCTCGGCTCCTGGCGGGGAAAGAATAGCGACAAAATCCTAGCCGCCTGGTGGGATTGATGACTCCGCCACCCATCCCCATCACGATCACTGCCGAGCAGGCCGGGCAAACCCTGGCGGCGCTCATTCGTCAGCACCAGCCAGGCCAATCCTGGAACCAGGTGCGCACCTTCATCGCTGCCCGGCACGTCCGCGTCAACGGCGACCTCTGCCTCGATCCGGCCCGGCGGCTCAAGGAAGGCGAAACGGTCGAAATCCTTTCGCGGCCCGCTCCCAGGCTGCAAGCGCCGGAAACGCTGGTCATCCGCCATCTCGACGAGCATGTGGTCGTTGTGGAAAAGCCGGCGGGCATGAACACGGTGCGCCATCCCGCTGAACGCGACTGGTCCGAACGCCGCCGGGCCTTGTCGCCGACGCTCGATGACCTGCTGCTCAAAGCCATCGCACGTCAGGAGCAGAAGCCGCCGCGCGGCCGGCTGCGCGTCGTCCATCGGCTCGACAAGGAAACCAGTGGGCTGGTGGTCTTCGCCCGTTCCGTCGCGGCGGAGCGCGGTCTGGGAATGCAGTTTCACGCCCACACGGTCGAGCGCTGTTACCTGGCCATCGTGCCGGGCGAACTGACGCCGCGCACTATCAAGAGCCACCTGGTCCGCGACCGGGGCGACGGCCGGCGCGGCAGCAGCCATGCACCGCACCAGGGCAAGGAAGCGATCACGCACGTCGAGATTGTCGAACTATTGCCCGAATACACGCTGACCGCTTGTCGATTGGAAACGGGCCGCACCCATCAGATTCGCATCCACCTGGCGGAAGCCGGCCATCCGGTCTGCGGCGAAAAGGTGTACAATCGCCCCTATCGGGCACCCTCTCCCCCGGCGGGAGAGGGCAGGGTGAGGGGGAATCAACCCGACGACAGCGGCGCTCCCCGGCTGGCCCTGCATGCGGCGGTCCTCGGTTTTCAGCATCCAGTCACCGGCCAGGCGCTGCGCTGGGAGATGCCGTTGCCGCCGGACTTGCAAGGTTTCCTGGACCACTTGCGACGACAGCAGTAGGTCAGGCTTTCCAGCCTGACTGGAGCGCCCGCGGCGTGCGGTAGATCGAGGGCGCTTCAGTCAGGCTGGAAAGCCTGACCTACGGAAGATAGCAGCCATGCCCATCGAAATTCAGTGGACCGATCAGGACCCGGCAAGCGGCGAACGGCGCTTCCTCTGCGCCGAGAAGTTCGCCCGCGTCTGGAACTTCAAATGGCGGCTGAAGCGGCGCACCAACTGGACCAAGGGCCTGGAACCGACGCGGGAAATGTGGGAGCACGTCCTCGACAGCCTGAAGCGGCGCTATCGCCGTCGGGAAGGCGTTAGCGACGAGGACGTGGCCGAGGTGGAGCGCATCCTCAAGGATTGGCGCGACGTGCGGGATGAGGAAGAATAGAGACAGTCCGTGAGGAGGATCACCGATGCCTTTGCTGGACCATTTTCACCCGCCGCTGCGTCCGGGGCGGAATTGGGAATCGTTTCATGGCGTGTGGGCCGGGACCCTGATGGCGCGCCTCAATCAGTTGCTGCCAACCGATTACTTCGCCGAAATACAAATCCATCTCGGCTCTCGCGTGGAAGTCGATATCGCCACCTTGGAACGTGAACCAACCGTCGGCGTCAGCGGCAATGGCGCCGGTGGAACTGCCACCGCGGTGGCGCAGGAAATCTGGGCGCCGCCCGCGCCTCCGCTCGTCATGCCGGCCGTCTTTCCGGATGAATTCGAGGTGCAGGTGCTCTCCACCTCGGGTGGGTTGCAACTGGTGGCCGCCGTTGAGCTGGTAAGTCCCGCCAACAAGGACCGGCCGGAAACCCGGCGCGAGTTCGCGGCCAAATGCATCAGCTACCTGCAAGTTGGCGTCGGGCTAGTGATCGTGGATGTGGTCACGGAAAGAGCATTCAACATGCACGATGAAATCGTCCGAATGCTCGACAAACCGGATGAGTTCTTGCTTTCGCCGGCCTCTCTGCTTTACACGGTTGCGTATCGCCCGATCCGACGTAAAACGGCAGGCGATCAGATCGACCTCTGGCCCCTGCCGTTGACACTGGGGCAACCGTTGCCGACCATGCCCCTGGCCCTGCGCGGCGGGCCGACCGTGCCGCTCGACCTGGATGCTACCTACGCCGAAGCCCGGCAGCGCAGCCGGTTATGACGGCCAGCGTTACCCCCGCGTTCTTTGCCAGAGCCGCGCGCTCAGCGTCTTTTCCACCCCCGGACTGAGCAGGTTCGAGCGCAAGTTCAATTCAATGAGCGCTGGCAGCTTCTTGGAAGACAGCAAGGCGCGCGCCCCCCGGTTCTCGATCTGATTGAAGCTCAGGTTGAGCACTTTCAGCCGGCGCAGGTGGGGCGAGGCCGCCAGCGCTTTCGCGCCAACGTCGGTAATGGTGTTGAAGCTGAGATCGAGGCTGACCAGGTCCGCCATGTGGGGCGAGGCAGCCAGTGCTTGTACGGCGGCGTCGTCGAGCCGGCTGCGGCCGAGGTCGATGCCGTGCAGAGAGGCAACGGAAATCAGACCGTGGATCACGCCGACCATCATCTCGGCGTGGCGGAAGTCGCGCAGGAACGGCAACGCTTCCACCAGCAGCTGCCATTCCGGGACCTTCGGCAGCAGGCTGCCCGGAATCACGCAGGTGCGCATCTCCTGCCGGGTGGTGTAGAGCGAATAATCCAGGCCGTACTCGCCCAGCCGGTCCCGCCAGGCCCGCTCGTGCTGCATCAGCAGTTGCGATTCGCGCGCTTCCAGGTTGGATCGCTGCGGGTCGTCGCGCGGCAGCCGGCCCAGCTCGCACTGCAAGCGCAGGAACTCGGCCCGCTCCGGCTCGCCGTGCTCTTCCAGCCAGTCGGCGTAGATCAGGCGCGGCGTCAGATCGTCGGGATGAGCGAAGATGGTTTGTACGAGTGAAATATCGTCGGGCATCGCCGGTCATCCTTGAAAATCAGCCCCCGATGGCGTGCATCGTCCGCAGCGGCTTGACGAAGCGGGCCGTGTTGATTTCGTGTCCTTCCCACTTGTCATGCACGTTGACGCGGACGATGTCCTGAAGCGCTTCGTCCGTGGCGTCCGAACGCAGCAGGGCCTTCACATCGGCTTCGTTCAGGGCGAACAGGCAGTTGCGCAGCTTGCCGTCGGAAGTCAGGCGAATCCGGTTGCAGCTCATGCAGAAGGGCCGCGACACGCTGGCGATGATGCCCACCCGGCCCCCGCCATCGGTGTAGTCGAAGTCCATGGCCGGGGCGCGCGGGTCGTAGTTCTCGGCCGGCACCAGCGGGCAGATGTCGCGTTCCAGCTGTTCCATGATCTCATGGGCGAAGTAGACCTTGCCGCGCTCCCACTGGTCGGCGCCAATGGGCATGTACTCGATGAAACGCATCTCCAGGCCGTGCTCGCGGGCGAATTTCGCCAGCGGAATCACTTCCGGCTCGGTGACGCCGCGAATGCTGACCGCGTTGATCTTCACCGGCTGGAAGCCGGCCCGCTTGGCCGCGAAGATGCCCTCGATGACCTTTTCGACGCCGTCGCGCCGGGTCAATTCGCGAAACCGTCCCGGATCGAGCGCATCCAGGCTGACATTGATGCGGCGCAGGCCGGCATCGTAATAAGCCTGCGCCTGATCGGCGAGCAGGATGCCATTCGTCGTCAGGCCCACGTCCTTGATGCCGGGAATCTCCACGAGCATCCGCACCAGCCGGGGCAAATCGCGGCGCATCAGCGGTTCGCCGCCGGTGAGGCGAATCTTGTCGATGCCCAGCGGCACGACGGCCCGGACAAAGTGGGCGATCTCCTCGAAGGACAGCAGTTCCTGCTTGTCCATGAAGACGACTTCCTCGGGCATGCAATACGTGCAGCGCAGGTTGCAGCGATCCGTGACGCTGATGCGCAGGTTGTTGTGCGTGCGGCCGAAGGTGTCGATCAGCGTGGAGCGTGGAGCGCGGAGCGTCGAGCGCGAAGAGTCCGGAACAGGCTGTGAATCGTTCTGTATCATTCTGAATTAGTCCTATTTTCGCGCTCCGCGCTCGGCGCTCCACTTTCTGCGCTCGACGCGCCGGGATGGACCCATTCCGTGGTGCCGTCCGCCCAGTTTTCTTTCTTCCAGATGGGCACCAGTTCCTTGAGGCGGTCGATGGCATACCGGCAGGCGTCGAACGCCTGGTGCCGGTGCGGACAGCTGACCGCCACCGCCACGCTGATTTCGCTGACTTCGAGGTGGCCCAGGCGATGAATCAGGGCGATGTCGCCCACGGGCCAGCGTTCGCGGGTTTCGCGCTCGATTTCTGCCAGCTTCTTTTCGGCCATGCCGGGATAGGCTTCGTAATCCAGGGCAGCCGTCATCTTACCATCGGTCAGATCGCGGACGGTGCCGAGAAAGGTGACGACGGCCCCGCACTGCGGCCGACGAACCTGCTCGGTCAGGGCGTGATAGTCAATGATGTCGCGGGTGAGGGAGATCATCATTCCCATTCCACGGAATGGTCGTATTCCTCGACAAAACGCCCCGTCGCGCTCATGACGAACTCGGCTTTACAGTGCTGGCATTTCACCACCAGCGATCCGTTGTACTTGGCCGGTCCATTATCGACTTCGATGTTCGGCCCCAACCGCCGCTCGTAGAAATCCACTGCGTTGCGGGCCGCGTCGGCGGAAAACGGCTCCTGGCAATGCCCGCAACTCTGCTTCATCACGTTCCGGCGAAACAGCCCTTTCAGAATGGCGATGGTCAGGAAGAAGATCACCACCAGGGGGACGACAGCCAGCAACAAGCTCGGCAGATGTTCCATCGATCGTGACTCTATCGGCCACCTTGGGCGCGCGCCAGCCAGAGAGCGATATTCCCGGCGAGCGACAGCCCCGCGCCGACCAAGTGGTGACAGCGCCGCGGATCACCGGCCGCGCCTCAAC
>JAGVLI010000776.1 GCA_020054355.1 Planctomycetales bacterium
CGCCGCCGGCGACTTCCACTGCCCCGCTCTCCACGCCGCCGCCAACGGTCAAGGAAACGAACGAGCACCGCGAGGAAGCCGCCGTCGCCCGTACGGAATCATCCACCGAGCCGAGCGGCGACGGCGCGGGCAAGCCGGCCGTCAAGGAGGACGAGGCGGCCAACTGATACCGGCTCGCAAAGTGATTGACCTGAGCCCGACGCGCAAGCAAGGTTGCTCGCAACGCCTTGCTTGCGCGTCGGGCTCGGCAATGGATGCGCGGTTCACTGGTTCGCGACGCTTCGCGGAAGCGTTCCTCCGATTCCCCCAAGACTCGCGCCAGGAACGCCGATGAGTCGATCCGTCATTCTCTTCTCCGGCGGCTGGGCCGACCTGCCGCTCGCGGAACTCGCCGCCAAGGCCGCCGACTGGGGCTACCAGGGCCTGGAGCTCTGCTGCTGGGGCGATCATTTCGAGGTGCAGCGCGCGCTCAGCGACGACGACTACTGCCAGGAGAAGCTCGACACGCTGTCGCGCCTGAACCTGAGCGTTCCCATCCTGAGCAATCACCGCGTCGGCCAGGCTGTCTGCGATCCGATCGACGCCCGCCATCAGGCCCTGGTGCCGGATTACGTGTGGGGCGACGGCCAGCCGCTCGGCGTGCAGCAGCGCGCCGCGGAAGAGATGATGGCCGTTGTCCGCGCCGCCGAGAAGCTGGGCGTCGGCCTGGTCGGCGGCTTCACCGGCTCGTCGCTCTGGTCCTACGTGGCGGGCTATCCCGCGCCGACCCTAAATGTCATTTCCGCCGGTCTGAAGGACTTTGCCCGCAAATGGAACCCGATCCTGGACGTCTGCCGGGATTGCGGCGTGAAGTTCGCCTTCGAGGTCCATCCCGGCCAGATTGCCTTCGACCTCTACAGCGCCGAGATGGCCCTGGATGCCCTGGACGGCCGGGAGGAGTTCGGCTTCCTCTTCGACCCCAGCCATCTTCACTGGCAGGGCATCGACCCGGTCGAGTTCGTGCGCCGCTTTCCCGACCGCATCTGGCACGTCCATATCAAGGATGCGGCGCTGACGCTCAACGGCAGGACCGGCGTGCTGGGTTCTTACTTGCCGCCGGGGCATCCGCATCGCGGCTGGGATTTCCGCGCGCCGGGCCACGGCGGCATCGACTGGGAGTCCGTAATTCGGGCGCTCAACGCCATTCACTACGAAGGGCCGCTGGCGGTGGAATTCAAGGATGCCGGCATGGACCGCGAACAGGGCGCGGAAGAGGCTTGCAAGTTCGTTAAACGCCTCGATTTCGAGCCGGCCAAGCAAGCGCGCGGCGACGGAGCCTTTCACGAGGAATGACGGCAAGCCAGCCGCCTTGTATATTGAACATCAACCCGTTTAGCCGCGACCCGAAGGGGAGCGATCTCATCATGGACCAGGCAACCGTCGCCTACAACGAACGACTCAAGCGCGAGTGGACCGATCAATACGTCGTGGTCAACCCGGAGCGGCCGGAACTCAAGCGCTTCGCCGGCGTCGTCGGCCGGGTCGTCACCGTCAATTACAACAACAAGGCGGTGATCGACTTTCAGGACGGCGGCTGGTACGACGTCACCGCGTCCACGCAGTACCTGACCAAGGTCGATGCCGCCGAGGCCAAGGCGAAGTTCAACGCCGAGGCCAACAGCGCCCAGGTCATTCCGGACAAGCAGGGGTAGTGGCCAGTGGCCAGTGGCCAGTGGCCAGCGACTGCACAACACGAACGCGAAGCTACCGGCCGGCGGCCACTCTTCACTGGCCACTGGCCACTGACCACTGGCCACTTTCATGATCGTCCTCATCGACAACTACGATTCCTTCACCTACAACCTGGTCCAGCGGCTGGGCGAGCTGGACCCGAATATCGAGTTGCAGGTCTTTCGCAACGACCAGATCACGGCCGACCGCATCGCCGAGCTGAAGCCGAGCCACATCATCGTTTCGCCGGGGCCATGCACGCCGAAGGAAGCCGGCGTCTCCAACGACGTGATCCGCCGCTTCGTGCCGACGACGCCGCTGCTGGGCGTCTGCCTGGGGCACCAGTGCATCGGCCATGTCTTCGGCGGCGAGGTGGTGCGCAACTACCGCGTGATGCACGGCAAGACCTCGCCGATCCACCACGACGACCAGGGCGTCTTTCGCGGGCTGTCGAATCCCTTCGAGGCGACGCGCTATCACAGCCTGGTCATCAAGCGCGACACCTTCCAGCATCCCGAGTTCATCGTCACCGCCTGGACGGACGAGAACGAGATCATGGGCGTGCGCCACCAGACCTGGCCGCTGCACGGCGTCCAGTTTCACCCCGAGAGCTTCCTCACCAGCGAAGGCCCGAAGCTGCTGAAGAACTTCGTCGAGATGTGAACGACCCGGTTCACCTTTCTTGATTCATCGATTCGCGCGGCGGAATCGTCTCGGCCGTTGGCGTTATACGCCGAACCGCGCCGACGCCTTGTGGCCTGTCGAGGACAGCCATCATGGACACCGACCGTTGGGAAGACGCGCGGCGCATCGAAGCCTGGGCCGGCGAGGTGCGCGTCAACCTGATCCGGCTGGCGGCCATCATCGCCTTCTACGGGCATCATTTGCTCAACGCCTACGTCTTCCACCGCGACGATGAGAGCATCGCAGGGCCGTTCCACACCGCCGTGACCGCGCTGATCGTGGCCTGGACCGGCTCGGTGCTGGCGCTGCACTACTGCCTGTCGCGGCGCTGGGTGCCGCCGGCGCTGAAGTTTGTCGCCGTGGGCTGGGATATCCTGATGACTACGGCCCTGCTCATCATCCTGGCCAGCGTAGCCCACGAGCCGAAGTCGTGGCTGGCCGTCCTCTACCTGCTGGTAATCGCCACCGCGCCGCTGCGGCTGTCGCTGCCGTTGATCTGGCTGGCGACTCTCGGCAGCATGGCGGCCTACCTCGCGTACCTCGGTTACTTGAAATACGGACTACAGTTACCGGACGAAGCCCGGCTGTCTCGGCCCAATCAGGTGATCTTCGAGCTGGCCCTGGGAGCGGCCGGCATCATCGCCGGCCAAATGGTGCGCCAGGCCCGCCGGTTAACGGAAGGTTATCCGATAACGGTGGCCGAGCCGGATCGCTGATTCGCGCCGCTTGCGGTTTAGCACGAATTGAGAGGAGATTGTCCCATGTCGCAGACTGTCGCCTGTGCCGGCTGCAAGACGGTCCTGCGCGTGCCCGGCGGCTGCACGGATCGCTGGCTG
>JAGVLI010000500.1 GCA_020054355.1 Planctomycetales bacterium
ACTGATGGCGATGGCGCCCGGCAGCAACTTCAGGTGCTGCAAGTAGACGGTCGGGTCCTTGCGGCCGGAACCGAAACGCAGCAGCGCGACGGGCCGGTTGTTGTAGCGGTACCAGGACATCTCGACGTCCGACCCCTGGCGGCGGATCGACTCGGCAAAACGTTCCAGCACCGATTGCAAGGCAATGGGCAACGCGCCGACGCGCATGCTCTGCACTTCCAGGGCAATGACGTTCGGCTCGTTGGCCGCCAGCCAGACATTGAGGTCGAGGGTGACGACCGTGCTCCAGCGCTTGCCGCCGTAG
This sequence comes from Planctomycetales bacterium, assembly GCA_020054355.1. GTDB lineage: Bacteria > Planctomycetota > Planctomycetia > Gemmatales > Gemmataceae > JAGVLI01. The sequence continues at coordinate 305 of JAGVLI010000500.1, forward strand.
CGGAAGCCGAGACGGACGCGGTCCTGCTCGAAGACCACGCGCGGAGCGCTGACCTTGTCCGGAAAGACGGCCTGGTCGCCGGAATGGAGGCGCAGATAGTCTTCCTCGAAGTAGCTGTTGATCTGTTCCTCGGTGAATCGCGCGCCCCATTTCTTGTCGTTGATGATCCCGCCGATCAGGTTGGTCAGCTCGCTGCGGAAGTCGGTGGACCATTGCTGCCGTTGCTGACCGGCCGGCAGGGCGGCGCGCCGGTAGAAGTCGGGTTCGTGGCGGAGCATCAGACCCACGGCCAGCACGATGACGCTCACGGTCAGCAAGGTGAAACCGCACGTCCAGGCAAAGGATTTTCGGCTCATCGGCTTGGCCCCGTGAAGGCGAGGGAACAACGGACTGCCAGGGCACGGTCGGAACCCGGACCCAGCGCGGCGGGACTATAGCGGTGAGGCCGCCGGCGGTCAACCCGCCTTGCCGTCCCGGCGGCTGACCGAGTTGCGAAGACTGCGCAATCAACCGCCGCCGAGGTTTTCTGCTTTCCTTTCCGCGACCGATACGCTTTATTCTCTGAGATCGCGGAAACTGCTATGGTTATTTCAACGGAGATTGCATCATGGGCGTCAATGCACCCCTGAACCGAAAGCTGCGCATGGGCCTGGTCGGCGGCGGCCAGGGGGCGTTCATCGGCCGGGTTCATGTCACCGCCGCCGTCCTCGACAATCGTGCCTCGCTCATTGCCGGCGCGCTCTCGTCCGACCCCGCCAAGGCCAAGGCTTCCGCGCCCGATTACGACATTGCCGACGCCCGCGCTTATGGCTCCTACAAGGAAATGGCCGAGCAGGAAGCCAAGCTGCCGGCCGACCAGCGCATCGACTTCGTGACGGTGGCCACGCCCAACCATACGCACTTCGAGATCGCCAAGACCTTCGCCGAGGCCGGCTTCAACGTCATGTGCGACAAGCCGTTGACCTTCGACCTCAAGCAAGCGGAAGAGCTGGCCAAGGTCGTTGAAAAGAGCAAAGTGGTCTTCGGCGTCACGCACAACTACACCGGCTATCCGCTGGTCCGGCAGGCCCGCGAGATGGTGCAGAACGGCGACCTGGGCGAGATCAACGCGGTGCGGGCGTGCTACATCCAGGGCTGGCTGCGGACGCGGCTGGAAAGCGGCGGGCAGAAACAAGCCGCCTGGCGCACCGACCCGAAGCAATCCGGCGCGGCCGGCTGCTTCGGCGATATTGGCACCCATGCGTACAATCTCGGCCGCTACATCACCGGCCTGCTGCCCGATCAGATCGCCTGCCAGCTGAAGGTATTCGAGTCGGGCCGGGCGCTGGACGACTACGGCACCGCGTTGATCCGCTACCAGAACGGAGCGCTGGGCACCGTCACTGCTTCGCAGATTTCGCACGGCCGGGAGAACGACGTCTGGATCGAGGTGGATGGCACCAAGGGCGCGCTGGAATGGCACCAGGAAGAGCCGAACAAGATGTGGGTCCGGGCCAACGGCCAGCCGCATCGGCTCTACACCCGCGATCCGAACGCGCCGTTCATGACCGGGCAAGGCAAGGCGGCGTGCCGGCTGCCCAGCGGCCATCCGGAGGCGTTTTTGGAAGCCTTCGCCAACATTTACACCGCCGCCTATGCGGACATGGCCGCCCGCGCGGACGGCAAGCAGTTCGAGACGAAGAACACGGTTTACCCCAATGTCTACGACGGCGTGGACGGCATGAACTTCATCACCCAATGCGTGGCCAGCTCCGCCGAGAACGGCGCGTGGCGGTCCCTGAAGCATGCCGCCTGCCGGCCCTGAAAGGAGCTGCACCATGAGACGCTCTTACTGCTTCTTCCTGACGGTGTGCGGACTGCTCGCGCTGGAAAGCCTCGCGGCAGCACAGGTCATGTCCCCGCCGCCGCCCCCCGGCGGTTATGGGCGGTACCGCTATCGGCCGTATCCGGTGTTCATGCCGTACCCGGTTCCCCAGCAACCGGCCCAGGGAATCGTCTACACCACCCCGCGCCCGCAGGATGTGCTGCTGCCTCACGCCAGCGGCGCGCTGAAGACCCCGCCGCCCGGCGCAGCGCTGATCCTGGTCCAGGTGCCGGAGCAGTTCACGCCGATCCTGTTCGACGGCGCGAAGACGACCAGCGTCGGCACCACGCGCACCTACGTGACGCCGGAACTGCCGGCCGGCAAGGCCAGCGTCTACACGGTGACGGCGGTCGTCAACCGCAACGGCCAGCCGGTGAACGAGGACCGGCAAGTCAGCGTGTCGCCTGGGCAGACGACCACGCTCGATTTCACCCGGCCGGCGAAGTGAGCGAGTTGCCGTGGGTCAGGTTTTCAACCTGACTGGGGCGCGACGGTCAGGCTGCAAGCCTGACCCACGGAAATCGGAAGCCCAGAGATGGTGCGGTTCTTTCACTACTGCTGCGTCCTCCTGTCTCCGATCCTCCTGGTCTGGGGTGCGTTCAATTTGCGCGAGGGCCTGGAAGCGCGCGAACTGCGGTCAATGCGCGTGGCGGATTTGGAAGCCGGCGCGTCGCCGCCGGGGCGCTGGCTGAAGCTGAGCGGCAAGCTGCTGAGTGAGGAGCGCGTGATCTGGGACGGCGTCCGTCCCATCGAAACCTATGTCGCTTTGGTGTCCGAGGACTGGCGGCCGGGGCAACCCATTGTCGTCTTTGTCCGCACGGACGACGCGATCAGGGACCGTCCGGGCAAGCTGCTGCATCATCGGGAAGAAAACGTCATCGGCGTGGGCCGCACCCGCCCCCTGCCCGAGTGGGTGCGGGAATCGTTTCTCTATAATGATTTGAAGCCGAGCGAGCGCCCCTTGATCCTGGACTTCGAGGCCAAGCCGGGCGATGAGTTGTTCTTCGGCGGGGTGGCGCTGGCGGCGGGCCTGGTCCTGGCGGCGACCTCGTGGTTGATGTGGCGACGGAGCGGACACTTGTCGAAGGGCGCGGGCGAAGCCGCAAGCGGCGTGACCAGCGGAACCGAGGAGAAGCAACCATGAGCGCGCACGTCGTCAAGCTGGCCCCATCGATCCTGGCCGCCGATTTCGCCCGGCTGGGCGAGCAGGTGGCCGAGGCCGAGCGGGCCGGCGCGGACCGCATTCACGTCGACGTCATGGACGGCCATTTCGTGCCGAACATCAGCATCGGCCCGGTGGTGGTGAAGTCGCTGCGGCCCGTCACCCGGCTGCCCTTGGAATGCCACTTGATGATCGCGGACCCCGACCTCTATCTCGACGATTTCGCCGCCGCCGGCGCGGACAGCATCCTGGTCCATCAGGAAGGAGCCATCAACCTGCACCGCACCTTGCAGCACATCCGCAAGCTGGGCAAGCGCGTGGGCGTGGTGGTCAACCCGGCCACTCCCGCCGTGGTCCTGCAAGAAGTGCTGGCCGACGTGGACCTGGTGCTGGTGATGACGGTCAACCCAGGTTTCGGCGGGCAGCAGTTCATCGCCAGCACGCTGCCGAAAATCCGCCGCATCCGCCAGATGATCGAGCAGGTGAAGCCGGGCTGCGAGCTGGAAGTGGATGGCGGCATCGACGCGCACACCGCCCCGCAAACCGTGCAGGCCGGAGCCAACGTGCTGGTGGCCGGCTCGGCGGTCTTCGGGGACAAGGAAGGCGTCGGGGCGGCCATGCAACGGTTAAAGGCCAGCGTTGTGTAGGCTTTTTGTGTTTCATTGAGACCGCCGGAGGGGGTGTCCGTGAAATGAAATGAAACGCAACCGGCCGCACCACTTCAGAACTTACCTCGCCGCCGTTCCTTGCCCGGCAGGATTTCCAGGCAAGTCGTCCACCAGCCGGTCAGCACGGTTTGCACGAACTCTTCCGGCAGCTGCTCCGAGCGCATTTCCGCCGCCAGTCGCTGGTAGTCGTACTCCACCGGGACAAACTCGACCTTGAAGTCCGGACTGGCTTCGAGCAGAGCATACCAGACGTTGGTGGCGCCATCATTCTCCGGCCGCCCCAGCACGCCGACGTTGATGAAATGCCGGCCGCGCGACAAGGGCCGATGCCATTTGATGCCGGTGTGCGTGGTCAAGATCACATCGGCTTGGTGCTGGTCCGCGAGGTGCTCCAGGAAGTGTGTCGGCGTCGTCGATTCCCAGAGAAATTCGTTCATCTGGCGCGGACTGCCGTGGCACATCAGCAGCCGACAATCGCGAAGCCGCAAGCGGCGCATCGCGGGCAGTTCTTTCAGCCAGGCGCGGTTCGCGGGGCTGGTATGCTGGAAGGTGTAAGCGTAGCTGATTTTCGCGAAGTGGTTGTCGCGCGGATCGGTGTAGCCGCACTGGCAGTCGTCCAGGCCGCTGCCGATGGAGTTGTCGTAGTTGCCCTGGATGCACTGCACGTTGTTTTCGAGCAAGAGCGGAAAGACCCGATCCGGATACGGTCCAAACGCTCCCAGATCGCCGAGGCAGAATATCGTATCGACGCCTCGCCGCCGCACATCCTCCAGAGCGGCAGCCAGCGCCAGGTAGTTGTTGTAAATTCCGCCGAAGACGGCGATCCGAGAGAGTTCGCTCATGTCTTTCCCTCTACTAGCGCACTCGCGCCGCTTACTGCGTGCGCGGCTCGGGAATCTCATTGCGGGCTGCTCCGCTTACTGCGTGCGCGGCTCGGATAGTAGAATTACGGAAACGCTGCTCCGGAGATACCTGTGAAACCTTGCGGGGTTGAACCCAGTAGCATTATTGCGGCCGCGCGTTCGTGAATCTCATCCAGCCTGTCACGGTATTGTCGAGGAATTGCCATGTGCTGGTTCTCTTATCGTTCGCTTGCCCTGATGCTCGGTTTGGCGGCGACGGCGGTGCTCCTGCCCGGTTTCCAGCGCGCCGCCGATCCGCCTGCCGTCAAGACCGGTCAGAAGATCGCTAACTTCGTCCTGAAGGATGCCGCCGGCAAGGACTTTTCGCTGCACGGGCTGAAGGACCAGAAAGCCATTGTCGTCGTCTTCCTTTCATTCGATTGCCCGAATTCCACCGGCTACTCGCCGACCTTGATCCAGCTGCACACGGAATACTCCAAGCGCGGCGTGGCCTTCGTGGGCGTCTGTCCTTGCGATGACGAACCCGCACAAGTAGCCAAGCATGCCGCCGAGTACAAATTGCCGTTCCCGGTGCTGCGCGACGACAAGTTCGCCGCCACCAATGCCCTCAAGGCGGAAGTCACGCCGGAAGCCTTCCTGCTCGACGGCGACTATCGGCTGCGTTATCGCGGGCGGATCGACAACAGCTTCGCCGGGCGGATCAGGAAGAACGCGCAGATCACCCAGCACGACCTGAAGAAGGCCCTCGATGAGGTGCTGGCCGGCAAGGAAGTCAGCGAGCCGGTCACGCAGGCCGTCGGCTGCTTCATCGTCCGCGAATCGACGCCGAAGACGAGCGACGGCAAGGTGACTTACACCAAGGACGTGCTGCCGATCTTGCAGAATCACTGCCAATCGTGCCATCGGCCGGGCGAGGTCGGGCCGTTCTCGCTGATGACTTACAAGCAGGCGGTCAACTGGGCCGCCGACATCAAGGATTTTACCCAGTCGAAGCGGATGCCGCCCTGGAAGCCCGCCGACGGACTGGCGTTCCGCGACGAGCGCAAACTCAGCGAGCAGCAGCTTGCCACGCTGGCCGCCTGGGTCGCGGGCGGCACTCCCGAAGGCAAGCCCGCCGATGCGCCCCCCGCCAAGCAGTTCACCAAGGGCTGGCAGCTGGGCGAACCCGACCTGGTGCTGAGCGTGGACGCCGACTTCACGCTGGGCGCCAGCGGCCGCGACCTGTTCCGCTGTTTCGTGCTGCCGACCAACCTGACCGAAGACAAGTACGTGACGGCCCTGGAAGTTCGGCCCGGCAATCCGCGCATCGTCCATCACACGCTGAACTTCATCGATACCGCGGGCCGGGGACGCAAGCTCGAGGAAACCGAAAAGAACCGCAACAAGAAGGAAGGCGAGCCGGACACTGGGCCGGGCTATTCGATGTCGATGGGCG
>JAGVLI010000817.1 GCA_020054355.1 Planctomycetales bacterium
CGCTGCTGAACGGCTTCGCGGCCCAGCCGGAAGTCAACATCACCCATATCTGCGACATCGACGAAGAGGTGCGTGGCCGGCGCGGCAAGGAAATCGAAGGCAAGACCGGCAAGGCGCCGAAGCTGGTCAAGGACTATCGCACTATCCTCGACGACAAGAGCGTCGATGTGCTGGTCGTCGGCACGCCCGATCACTGGCACGCGCTGCCCACCGTGCAGGGCTGCATTGCCGGCAAGGATGTCTACGTCGAGAAGCCGGACGGGCACAACATCAACGAAGGCAAGACGATGGTGGCCGCCGCCCGCAAGCACAACCGCATGGTACAAATGGGCACCCAGGCCCGCAGCGCGCCGGACCTGCACGAAGCGGTGAAATACGTGGCTGCTGGCAACCTCGGCAAGGTGATTTATGGCCGGGCCTGGGAGACCGACCGCCAGGGCGACATCGGCAAGCCGGCCGACAGCGACCCGCCCGCCGGCGTCGATTACGACCTCTGGCTGGGGCCGGCCCCCCAGCGGAAGTTCAACGTCCGCCGCTTTCACGGCAACTGGCGCTGGTTCTTCGACTACGGCTGCGGCGACCTCGGCAACGACGGCGTGCATCGCCTCGATTTCTGCCGCTGGGCGCTGGGCATCGGCGGGCTGGACCATCCGACGGCCATCTCGGCATCCGGCGGCAAGTTCTTCTTCGACGATGCCCAGGAATGGCCCGATACCCAGATGATTACCTACGACTATCCCGGCAAGATCATGACCTACGAGATGCGCATCTGGTCGAAGCCGCGGTTGTTCGAGGAGCCTGAAGGGGCCGCCGTCTATGGCGACAACGGCTGGCTGCTCATCAGCAACAAGGGCTGGAAACATTTCGACGGCAAGGGCATGCTGGTCAAGGAAATGGGCGGCCGATCGCCGCTGCTGCTGCACATCCGCAACTTCCTGGAAGCGGTCAAGAGCCGCAAGCGCGAGACGCTGAACCAGGAAATCGCCCAGGGCCACGCCAGCAGCATCATGTGCCATGCGGGCAACATCGCCTGGCGCACCGGCAAGAAGATCAAGTTCGACCCGAAGACGGAAACCTTCGACGACGCCGAGGCCAACAAGTATTTAGGCCGCGAGTATCGCAAGGGCTTCGAGCTGCCCAGCGTGACGTAAGCGATTTCGTAGGGTCCGCTGTGCGGACCATTCAGAAATCATGGTCCGCACAGCGGACCCTACGAGAATGACCGCGCAAGTTTCAGATGGGTGCTGCGTCTCTCGTGCAGCCCTGAGCCAAAGGCGAGCGCTGCCCGCAGCGCTCGCTTTCTCCATTGATCCACGAAAGCGAAATACACCATGTACCGGCAAGCCTGGTCCGCTGGCATCGTCCTGTTCCTCGGCTGGCTGGCGTTGGTCGAACGGACGCCCGAAATCCAGGCGCAGCAGCGCCGCGAGTTCGTCGGGCACCTGGGCGCGGTCCGCGACGTGGTCATCTCTAACGATCAGAAGTTCGTCGCTTCCGGCGCGATCGACGCCTCGGTCAAGTTCTGGTCCATCGACGGCAAATGGCTGGAATCGTACAAGCACAAGGGCCAGGTGATGGCTGTCGCGATCTCTCCGGACGGCAAGCAGTTCGCTTCCGGCGCGGAGGACCGCATTGCCCGGCTGGCCAGCGGCAAGAAAGAACTGGGCACCGCCAAGTTCGAGGGCACGGTCAACGCGCTGGCGTTTTCCCCCGACGGCAGCCGGCTGGCCGTCGGCTCGGTGGTCAAAACTCCGGACGGCAAGGGAGCCGGCGTCATCAAGCTGTTCGATACGGCGGCCCTCAAGGAAGAGCAGGAGCTGCCAGGCGGGGTCGGCAGTGTGATCTCGCTGTCATTTTCACCCAATGGTTCGCGGCTCGCGGCCGGCACGCGCGACGGCGTGGTCCGCATCTGGGACGTGGCGGCGGGCAAGGCCCTGGCCGAGCTGCCGGGACATCATCCGGAAAACAACCATGTGCGCTACTCGCCGGCCGGCAGGCTGTACGCGATCCGCCAGGACAAGTTTCTGCTGGTGAAGGTCTACGATGGGGAATCCGGCAGGGAACTGGCGTCGCTGGCCACGCTGGCGAAATGGTGCCACGGGCTGGCATTCTCGGCGGACGGCAAGCGGCTGGTCGGCGCGTTTCCCGAACGGCTGGTCCACTGGGACACCGCCACGTTCAAGGAAGTGGACAGCACGAAGCTGACCTCGCCGCGCACGCTGGCCTTCACGCCCCAGGGCGACCTGCTGGTCATCACCGGCGGCACGCCCTCGGAGAATCACAAGCTGGCGGTGCAGACCGTGCCGGTGAAGAAGTAGCGTCGTGGATCGTTTAGCCGCGAGCCGGAGGCGAGCGCTGCGGCGCAGGCGTCAGAGTATATCGATCGGATACGAAGCGATGTAGATTTCGAGTTGCTCGAAGCGCTCCAGCAAGACGTTCTTGAAGCTCACCATGAACTGGTGGCTTTCTGGCAGATCGTCCACATCCACCATCAAGCGTCGCGTTTCATCCTCGTAGCGCGCCCCTTGGTGCATCCAGACGCCCAAAAAGGTTTGCGGAGCAATGGTGACGCCGCCGAACTGAGCGACCAGTTCTTCGCGGGTTTGCTCCAGCAGTTCGCCCGAAACAGGTCGGCCGTCGTTATGCCTTACTGGCAGCAGAATCTCGTAGCGCTTTTTCCGCATAATCGAGACCTCCCCGACCCAGTTCCCGGTAACCGACCCCCAGCGAATTCAACACGGCCAACGCGGGTTCCGGAACGATGAAGGTGTCTTCGGGGAGACAGATCACCCGCCCCCGCAGCGTGAGCGTTTCCAGGGCCTTCGCCCGATCCTGACGCTCCGGAATCTGGATTTTGATCATCTGCATGGCAGGCCCTCCAGCCCTTCGGTGGAAATCCGCAGAGCATCTCCATTATACCAGACTCGGAGTTCGCCTTGGAGTCGCTCACGGAATTGTGCGCCCTGCGTCGTACCGCGCTGCGGTGAAGGTTTGCGAATGCAGCCACCAAAGGAGCCAGCCAGGAAAATGGCCGTTCAATCGCCGATACGCACCTGTACCGTCCACGGGTCAGCCTGCCGGCAAATGTACATGTACAGTCTTTGACTTCTCCCCAGACGCATTCCGGTTGACTCTTGCAATTCGAGCCGGCGTTCCCGATCAAATTCCTCGAACAAGCGCTTCGCGGTAAGCGGCTTTCCCAGTCGGGCGATGCGCCGTTGATCCTCCAATGGCAACCAGCGACGGAATCCTTCACCACCGAATTCGGCTGAGTGCAATGTCAGGAAATGATCGAATACTTTCTTGCCTTTCTTGATTGGGACACGTCCTCCAACGCAGGCACCTGAACACTCCTCAAGTTCATACTGGTAAAGTCCGTATGGATCATTGGGGCCATGCTGGCTAGATAATCTCTCCTGCAGGTCAGCGCCGGCGAAGTCGAAATCATCGAATTTGCGGTCGATCTCTTGCATTTTCTTGCCCGCAAGTTCGCGGAGAGTGTCAAGATCGGGGAAGACAACAACGCGCTCCGGATGGACCGAGCAGGGCTTCGGCACCAAGTATTCTGCTTCACTGTCAATTTGCTGAATGCGCTCCGGGGATAAATCCGGCCATTCAGTTCTCGCTTTTTTCACCTGCTCCGCCTTGCGCCAGAACAAGGCTGGCTTCGGGTGCCATTGATGGGCGCTCTCCTTGACGCACCACAGCAGCTGTACCAGATCTGTGCCTTTGTAGAATTTGACATCCGGAATGTCGTACTTGCGCAGCTGCACGATTGGAACCAGCGGCACCTTGCAATCCGGACATGAAGGCCACTCTTCGTCTTCCGGCCAGAGAAACTGGCCTCCGAATTTGCTCTCGTCGGTTGGGCGATCCTTCGCCATCCGATGAGGGTGCAGGCGGATGCTCGTCTGCGCGAACTTCTTCAATTCAGGGATCGCCTGGGTGATGTCTCGACAGGGTTTAGGAGTGGTGTAGCGCTGAATGCGTTGCAGCCACGGTTTGTTGATTTTCGGCAATAGCTCCTTTTCTCGCTTCCAAAGTTCACGGTAGCGATCACTGGTTGGGTCAAGGTGAGCGAGTTCCAGTTGAACGCGCAACAACTCTCCGCGCACGTCGCCCTGTTCTTCCAGCCAATCGGCGTAAACGAGACGTCGGGCGTCGTCAAAAGGATTCTGCACGACCGATCGCAGCAAGCCTTCTTCATTGTTCATATGCGCAACCTCAGGTCTGTTGTAAGGGCATAGAGCCTGATTACTTTGTTCCCGGCTTCAACACCAGCCTGTGCTTCGTCACCTCGTCCACCTTCTTGCGCGAATACGCCAGCGGGAAATACTCGCCGCCGGCCCAGAGCGGCAGCAGGTCGGCGTAGTGCGGGCTGCCGGGCTGGCCGGATTGCCCCGGTACGCTGGTGGCTAGGCCCCGGTCCCAGTCGGCCAGGTCGAAGATGTGCCGGTACGATGCGCCCGTCTGATGCTCGAACTTCGCGTTGTGACCGGCGGCGTTGGGCGTGCTGCCGTCGCCGGGCTTGGGCACGGGCGCAAGGTTGAACGCCTTTTCATACGGAGCGCCCAGCGACGCCAGCGGGTGACGCAGGGTCGTCGTGTGCAGCTTGCCCCAGGCCCAGGCCTTCGGATCGTCGCCCAACGCTTTCTTCGTGTCCTTGACGGCCACGGCCAGGGTCATGCGCAGCAGCAGGTCGCGCCCGCCGACCGGGTCCTGGCCGAACCAGAACGCATCCGGTTTCTCCAGGGCCGTCAGCATGATTTCCAGACCTTGACGGGAACGCACGAACTCCACCAGCTTTTCGGGAACGTGCGGCTTGTAGAAGGCATCGAGCAGGCCGCGCAGCCAGATGCCGTAGAGCGGCCCCGCTTGCGATTGCACCGACAGGTCGCCGTCCCAGCCGGCCAGCAGCTTGCGGTACGGTTCCAGCTCCGGGCTTTTCCCATCGAGGTTGCTTGCCAGGCGGGCCAGCCGTCGGCCGGGCAGCGAGACGTTGTCGTGCTGGATGCTTTGCGAATCCTTCAGCTCGAACTTCTTCAGCGGGTCCATCCATTCCTTGATCCGCAGGAAGCGGAACGACGGCGCCCACTCGAAGGACAGCTCGTGCGGATAGCCCGGCGTCAGGATGTTGTGATTGGCAGTGGCCACGTAGCCGTTGGGCGGATTGAAGACCTGGGGCAAGTCCTTGGTTTCGCGGAAGCCCTGCCATTCGTACTCGCCCTTCGCGCCGGGCACTGGCAGCAAGCCGTCCCAGCCCTGGCGGATCGGCGTCAGGGCATTCGCCACCCAGCCGATGTTGCCTTCGGTGTCGGCCCAGGTCAGGTTGGCCGAGGGCACCTTCCAGGCTTTCATGCGTTCGACAAAGTCCTTGCCATTCGTTGACCGGTTCAGCGCCAGGCTGCCAAGGTAGGCAGCGCCGCCCGCTTCACTGCCGGCCCAGCGCAGGGCATAGGCCCGCTGCTTCTTGTCGTCTTGATGAATCACCGGCCCGTGGCGCGTGAAGCGCAGCTCGACCTCGACCGCTCCTTCACCCTTGATGTTCACTTTCTCCTGGATGACCTTCATCGCTTCCCAGCGGTCTCCGACTTTGTACTGCGTCGGCTCGCCGGGCTTGGTTTCCTCGACGTAGAGATCGGCCTGGTCAGTGGTGACGATGGTCGGCCCCCAGGTGACATGCTCGTTATGGCCGATGGCCACGCCGGGCAGCCCCGGCTCACCGCTGCCAATCACGTTCCAGCCGGGTCCGTTCAGGTGGACCAGGTAGCGGAGCGACGGCAGCGTGACAGTGCGGTGCGGATCGCTGGCCATCATCGGCTTGCCCGAAGCCGAGAGCGAGCCGCTGATGGCCCAGTTGTTGCTGCCCTGTTCGCCGGTGTTCCCCCTCACCCCTGCCCCTCTCCCGCCCTGGGGAGAGGGGAGCGACGGAGCGAAGCTGAACGGCTTGGTGGCCGCTTCGTAGCCGGCCAGGATCGAACGGTCCAGGCCCGCGAGTTCCAGACCGGGCGCGGGCGCGTAGCTCCGTGCCGGATCGACCGGAGCAATCCGGCGTGCCTTCTCGACGCCAACCGCCGCGATCAACTCCGAGCGCAGCACCTCGTTGCGGAAGTTGGCCGTCATGATGATGCCGGCCATGCGGCCGAGGATGTCTTCGGGCTGCCATTTCGTCGGCTTGTAACCCAGGATTTGAAACTCGATGGGCAGCCGGTCGCCGCAGTGATCGATGGCCGCGTTGATGCCGCGCGTGAAGGCGGCGGCGATGGCCTGCGTTTCCGGTGAATAGCTGGTCCACTCGGCCTTCATGTCACCGCGATACTTCAGCAGCCGGGCAAAGCGGTCGCCGTCGAGGCCGCGCTTGCCGAGGATTTCCGCCGTCTCGCCGACGGCGATGCGCCGCCAGAGGTCGAGCTGGAACAGCCGGTCCTGGGCGACGACGAACCCCTGAGCGAAGAAGAGGTCATCGGTGTTTTTCGCGTAGATATGCGGCACGCCCCAGCGGTCGCGCAGCACCTCGACGGGTTCCTTCAGGCCGGGCAGAGCGAGGTCGCCGTCGAGCTGCGCCAGGACGGTTTTCGATTTGGCGAGGAGGGCTTCGGGAGTTTGGGCGCTGCTCGGACGAACGAGCAGGCAGAGGAAAATAGCGATCAAGATGAAGCGAAGCATGCGAATGATCTCCCGATGAGCGTTGCTGGCAATCTGTGGGAAGGAACACCACGGGCAAACGAAAGCCCCGGAGGGAGCATCGCTGCCGCCCCTCCGGGGCACCTTGGTTTCGACCCACCCCACGGTCATTTCTTCGCCGGCAGGATTTTCAGGCCCTTGGCTCCCGGCAGCAGGATGCGGAAGAAGCCGCCTTCGCTGCCCTGTTCCTTGCCGAGCGCGCCGGTGATGTAAAGCTGATCCATCTTGTCGCCGCCGAAGGCCACGTTGCTGGTGGTCAGGTTGCCGCCCTGGTAGCGGCGGATCAGCTTGCCTTGCGGGTCCAGCACCTGCACCTGGCGCATGCCGTAGTGGGCCACGAACAGGTTGCCGTCCGCGTCGAGGCACATACCATCGGGCTGATCGTCGATCTGGTCGCCTTGCTTGGCGGGGAGATTTGCGAAGACCTCGGGCGCCTTCAGCTTGCCCGGCGCGGTCACGGCATAGACCAGGACGCGGTTCTTCTTGCTCTCGGCCACGTAGAGCTTCTTGCCGTCCGGCGTCAGCACGATGCCGTTGGGAAAGGCCAGGTTTTCGCCGACCAGGCTGGTCTTGCCCTTGGGATCGACGTAGTGGACCGTGCCGATGGTCTTCTTGTCGTCGGAGCCGCCCGGATCGGTGAAGTAGAAGCCGCCCTTGGGATCGAGCGTCAGGTCGTTGGGGGCGCGGAGCGGCTTGCCGTCGCACTCGCCGGACGCCTTGCCGATCAACTTGCCCTTGGCGTCCAGGTGCAGCACGGCATGCAGGCTGCCGTCGCAGACGAGGTGGGTGCCGTCGGCCAGGATTTTGTGGCCGTTCGGCGCGCCGGTCTCGGCCCAAACGGCTTTCGTGCCGTCCGCGCCGAACCGGGTAATCACCTTGCCGTGCGAGACGTAGGCGTTGCCGTCGTGATCGAAGCAGACGCCTTCGCAGTAGCTCGGCAGCGTGCCGATCAGTTGCAGTTCAATGCCTTTGTCGGGGGGCAACTCGCCGGGCGCTGCGAGCATCCCGGTCAAGGTAAGGAGCAAGGGCAGCATGAGGAAAATCCTCCGGGAAGAGATCGGATGGTCTGCATCGCAGTATAGGGCAAGCGGCAGCGCTTTGCCAGCGCATCGCCAGCGGGGTAGGATAGCCGCAGCCGCGAACCGATCCATCGGCTTGAGGAGTGAAGTGCCATGCCAGCC
>JAGVLI010001083.1 GCA_020054355.1 Planctomycetales bacterium
AGTGTCCGCGCTGCGGCTTTCTCGGCGCTGCGAGCCGGCTTGCAGCCCTGGTGCGCCGACCTCTTCGCCGATGCCGACCTGCAAGCCCGCTGCCCGGCGATGCGCCTGCCGTCTCATACCTATCCGCAAGGTTTCGTGGACTTGATTCAGACGGAGTTGCCCGGTCCCTGGATGTATACGGGCGGGTTGGAGAACTATCCGCAGCTCGTGTTGAAAATGACCAGCAGGCGGCAGCTGTGGGGCAGCGACGCCGCGGCCCTGTGGGCCGCCCGCTCGCCCAGCGTCTGGCGGGAAGTGCTGCAAAAGGAATACCTCGGCAGCCCCAAGTGCCTGCCTTACGGAGCGCCGCTGGCCGTGCCGGGCCAATGGCTGCTCAAGCCGGTGCGCAGTTGCGGCGGCGCGGGCATTCGCTTCTTTGACGGCGACTCGGCCCGGCCACGGCACGACGTCTATTTGCAGGAGTACATCGAAGGCGAAAGCTGTGCCGCGATCTATCTCAGCAGCGGTTTCTCGGCCGACTTGTTGGGTGTCACCCGGCAACTGGTGGGGGAAGACTGGCTCCATGCCCGGCCGTTCCACTACTGCGGCAGCATTGGGCCGCTCTCACTCGACAGCTCGCTGAAGCACGCCCTGAATCGCCTGGGCATGGTCCTGGCGTCGGGCTGCCGGCTGGCCGGATTGTTCGGCATCGACTGCGTGGTCCGCGACGGCGTGCCGTACCCGGTGGAAATCAACCCGCGCTACACGGCCTCCGTCGAAGTGCTGGAATTCGCAACCAACGTCCCCGCGCTGGCGCTGCATGCGGTGGCCTTCGATCCGCAAGCGCTGCCTGAAGAGGCACCGCCGTTGCCCGAGAGGCGGCCCGGCCTGGTCGGCAAGGCCATCCTCTTCGCCAAGGCGCCGCTGGTCTTTCCGGAAGACGGCCTGTGGCTGGACACGGTACGGCAGCCGGGCGACGTCTGGCAAATGCCCGCATTCGCCGATATTCCCCATCCAGGAGAGCGCATCGAAGCCGGGCGGCCGATCCTGACGTACTTCGTGCGCGGCGATTCGGTGGAGGACTGTCGGGAGAAACTGCGGGGAGGGGCCGCGGCGCTGGATCGGGGGCTTTTTCCCCCACGATAATCAGCCCTGGCTGCTGCACGCTCGGCGCGCCTGTGTTACACTGAAATCAGTACGATCCAGAGTCTGCGTGAGGAACCAACCCATGCCTTTTGAAGCCGTGAAGCAGCGGGTTGTGATTGATCCACCGACAAATCCCGATGCCATCGCAGTTCCGGTGCCAGCCGAGTCGTCGTTCTGGGCTCTGCCTGCCGAGGAACAACAGCGGTTGATGAACGATCTGGAAACTTATCACCGAGAATTACCCCGCTTGCTCGAAGAAGGACACGCCGGCATGTTTGCCGTGATCCGTAATGGCCAAGTGGTGGGTATCTGGGACAGACAAGATGCTGCCCTGGAAGCAGCCAGCGAACGCTTTGGCCCGGCTCCGGTTGCCATCTATCCTGTCAAGCCGCAAGACTTGCAGCGCCTGGCTCAATTGCATGCGACGAAGGAGAGTCCATGCCCGTCTTGAATAGCCCGATCGAGTTCGAGGGAGCCTTGGTTGAAGTACTGCTGGAATTAAGCGACAAGGAGGCCAATCAGTTACGCGCTGCTCTGCGGCCGGTTCCCCAGCCTGCATCTGTTCGAGCGCTCATCGATACCGGCGCCGAGTCCACCTGCTTTGATCCCGCGATATTGCAACTGCTGGGACCGCGCCTCAATGCCGTTCTCCCCGCGAACCTGCCCGCCGCCGGCGGCTTTCATCTGGCACGACAATTCTCAGCGAACCTGACCATTCTTCATCCGTCTGGAGACAGGCAGCGGAATTGGCTGTTGAAGAACATCCTCGTCGTGGAACTGCCGCTTGGGGTGCTCGGCTACCAGGGATTGATTGGTCGAGATGTGCTCGCTCTTTGCCGGCTACTTTACGATGGCCCAGCTTCCCAGTTTGAACTTTCGTACTGACACAGCCCTTTCCCGGTCGAAGCAATTCGTTCTATTCCAGCCGCTCGAACACCCCCTGCGTCAGCTTCACGCGGTCGCCAAAGCCCATGCGCCAAGGTTCGGCGGCGAAAGTGGGGCGCACGCCGCAGGCCGTCAGCTGGCCTTGCAGCTTGCCCTGGGCGTCCAGGCCGGTCGCCTCGAAGCGATACAGGTCCTGCACGCGGTAATTCTGGTGCTCGTCCAGTTCCAGCACTTCGCTAATGGCCTGGATGCGCCGGCTGCCGTCCGCGTAGCGGGCAATCTGCACCACCAGATGAATGGCCGACGCCACCTGCAAGCGCGCCACGTAGACCGGCAGCGAGACGTCGCTCATCAGGCAGAGCGTTTCCAGTCGGATCAACGCGTCGCGCGGCGTGTTGGCGTGGACCGTGCTCAGCGCCCCGGCGTGGCCGGAGAGCATCGATTGCACCAGGTCCAGGGCTTCGCCGCGGCGCACCTCGCCGACGATGATGCGGTCGGGACGCATCCGCAGCGAATCGGCGAACAGCTGGCGGATCGTCACCTGGCCCTTGCCGTCGGGCCGCGCCGGCTGGGCTTCCAGGTAGACCGTGTGCGGCTGGTGCAGTTGCAATTCCGAGCTGTCCTCGATGACGACGATGCGCTCGGCCTCCGGAATGGTCTTCGACAGGGCATTGAGCAGCGAAGTCTTGCCGCTGCCGGTGCCGCCGGAAATGATCGCGTTCTTGTGCAGCAGCACCACGAGTTGCAGGAACTCCGCCGTTTCCGGACTCAACGAGCCTTGCTTGACGAGGAAATCGAGGTCGAAGAACGAGCGCTGGAACTTGCGGATCGAGATGCAAACGCCGACGCGCGAGCAAGGCGGAATGATGACGTGGACGCGCGAGCCGTCCGGCAAGCGGGCGTCCATGCTGGGGTGATCCGCGTCGATGCGCCGATTGACGTACTCCGCGATATTGCGCACCGCGGCCATCAGGGAAGCCGCGTCGGGGAACTTGGCCTTGGCCAGCTACAGCTTGCCGGCCTTCTCGAAGTAGATGGGGCCGTTGACCAGGATTTCGGAGACGGCGGGATCGTCCAGCAGCGTCCGGATTGGCTCCAGGAAGTAGCCGGTGGTCTTCTGGTAGATTTCCTTCGGAAGCATGGGACCTACCTGGGGCCTGGTGGCATGGGGCGGTTTTCCAGCGATTATAGCGAACGCCGTGGCTGGACTTCTGGCCAATTCAGTCGCCGCACAACCATTTCCGACGCAGGATCGTCTATATCTGGGAGACTCCGTGGCTTCTTCCGTCTCCCGCACAGTTCGCGCGAAATTTCGGAATTCCTCTTCAACGTCCAACACCTTGGAGTCGTATCAGCTATCCGAGGTATTCCATGAATTCCGTTCGTCTCGTCGGACTGCTGACGGTGATTGGTCCGGCCCTGCTCGGCCTTGCTGGCTGCGCGCGACAGGTCAGCACCTATCGGGAACCGCCACTCGTCGAAGTCGTGCGTGTGGCCGATGCGGACGCGGACGACAGCGGGGCAGGCGCGGAGGTCAACGGCTTGGCACTGACGCTCAGCGCCCGCGACGTACCGTTCCGCGCCGGGTGGCAGGATCAGCTGAAGCTGACGCTGCACAACCGCTCGGACAAATCGTTGCAGGTGGCGCTGCACGATCAGGGGTGCTGCCTGTGGGGCAACCTGCGTTTCGATCCGGAGTTGCCGACGGGAGGTTCGGGGCACACGGTGTCGCCGAATCACTTCCCAGGCGGAGTTCACCTAATTTTCGGCGGCAGTCAGCTCGCTCTCAAGTTTCGTTTGGCACGCAGCCCGGACGGCTCGCATCTGTACTTGCCGAATCAGGCCCACAACGGCCTGGGGTGCGGCAACACCTTCATGATTCCGGCCGGCCTCAAGAAAGTTGCGCTGCGGTTTCGCTTATACGACAGTCCGGACGCCGCCTGGTCCAACCTGAAATTCACGGAACAGCGCTGGAGCGGCGAGTGCGTTTCCAATGCGGTCGCGCTGCAACTGGAGTAACGATGCCTCGGAGGGCTTACGCCTTCCGCTCGCCCGATCCCACGGTCTTCAGGAGGTGAGCAATCCATGAGCGATCCGAAATCGTCCCGCGCAGCCAATCTGCTGCGGGCAGGGTTCCTCGGCTGCGTCTGCATCGCGGCGGGGCTGATCCTGATCGGCCTGGCCTTGCGCCCCGGCGGCGCGGGCGCAGCGCCGGAGTCGATGACGCCTGCCGCCTATCTGAAAACCAAGGACCTGCTGCTCATCGCCATCGGCTTGAGCAACCCCCAAGGCAAGCCGCTGAACGGCAAGCTCGTCGTCGAGGTCGTCGGCGCCGACGGCGTGGTGCTGGCTTCCAAGACGCAGCAGGTCGAACTGACCGACGCCGCCGGCGCGGTGCGC
>JAGVLI010000662.1 GCA_020054355.1 Planctomycetales bacterium
GACGTGACAGTCAGGCTGGAAAGCCTGACCTACAAGAACTGGGGCAGCGCTCCGGCGGGTGGAGACGCGATGAAACTGAGCTACAAATTCGCGCTGGCCATCAGCCTGCTGTTCACCCTCGCGCTGGGTTGCGGCACCTGGCTGCTGATGGTCAATCATAGGGAGCGGCTGGAATTGCAGCAACGAGCGCTGCGCGCACAGCAAGAAGCGATGGAGGACGAGGTCCAGCAGCGCGCCGCCATCATCGCCGCCTTCGGCGAAGCCTGCCGGGACTACACCCAGAACGTGCTGTCGCCGGCGGTGGAAAAACACGCTCCCGGCGCCCTGATCTTCGAGGCGCAGTCGCGCACCTTCGTCGCGCGCGGCACCATGGAGCAGTTTCAGCGCAAGCCGGGCATGAAGGCTTACTCCTTCCGCGAGGCATCGCTGAACCCGCTTAACGAAAAGAACCGCGCCACGCCGGAGGAGGCGGAGCTGATCCGCCGCCTGCAAGGCGACCGTGCCTCGCCCGAACTGCACGGCTATTTCCAGTGGCAGGGCCGCGAGCATTACTACGTGGCCCGGCCGATCGTGGTCGAGAACAGCTGCCTGCGCTGCCACGATTCACCGGCCGCCGCTCCAGCGGAAATCGTCAAACGCTACGGCGGCACGAGCGGCTTTGGCTGGCGCGAAGGGGACCTCAACAGCATCCTCATGATTACGGTCCCGGCGGACGATCTGCGGCAACAAGTCGCCCGCTTCCAGCAACAATCCGTCCAGTTCGACGAGCGGCTCAATCTCAGTCTGCGCAACCTGATCCTGGTGTTCGTCGGCATGGCGGTGTCGCTCCTGGTGCTGGTCGTCGTCCTCTCGGAATTTCTGATCCACGGACGGATGCGCCAGGCAGCGGCGGTCATGGTCCGGGTGGCCGCCGACCCGACGACCACGCTCCGCATGCAGGACCACTCGCAGGACGAGATCGGCAAGATGGCCCGCAGCTTCAACCGCATGGCGGATTCGCTGCGCGAGTCGCATCTGCAGATGGAAGCGCGGGTTCGCGTCCGCACCGCCGAGTTGCAGGAAAGCGAGCAGCGCTTCCGGCAACTGGCCGATGCCGCGCCGGTCCTGATCTGGATGGACGCCGCGGACCATCGCTGTATTTACGTCAACAAGCCCTGGCTGGAATTCGTCGGTCGTTCGTTCGAGCAAGAAGTGGGTGACGGCTGGACCGAACATGTACATCCCGAGGATCGGCAAGGCTTGCTGGCCGTCTGCCATCGAGCCGACGCCGACCGCGCGCCCTTCCAGACGGAATTTCGCTTGCGGCGGCACGACGGCGAATACCGCTGGATGGAAGATTGCGGGGTGCCCCGCTTCACGCCGACCGGGGACTTCGCCGGCTTCATCGGCACCTGCACGGACATCACGTCGCACAAGCACGCCGAAAACCTGCTGGAACGGCAGGCGCTCGAAGCCGGCTTGCTCTACCAGGCTACCGCGCAGGTCGCCGCTTCCGATTCCTTCGAGGCCGCCCTGCAAAGTTGCGTCGATACCGTCTGCGCCATGACTCGCTGGCCGGTGGGGCATGTCTATCTTCCCGACCCTGCCGCCAACGAACTGGCGCCGACGCCCATCTGGCACCTCGACAGCCCCGAGGAACTGGCCGAATTCCGGCAGGTCACGGAGCAGACCCGGTTCGCGCCCGGGGTCGGCTTGCCCGGCCGCATCTGGGCCTCGGGCGAACCCGCGTGGATCGTCAACGTCCAGCAGGACGCCAATTTCCCCCGCTTCCAGCAGTGCGGCAGGCTGCCGCTCCAGGGCGCGTTCGGTTTTCCCATCAAGATCAAGGGCGAAACGGTCGCCGTGCTCGAGTTCTTCGCCCAGAAGGAAATGGCCCCCGATCCGCAGTTCTTGCTGATCGTCGCCAGCGTCGGCGAGCAGGTCGGCCGGGTGATCGAGCGCAAGCGGGCGGAAGCGGACCTGCGCGAAGCCCAGCTGCGGGCCGAAGCCGCGAACCGGGCCAAGAGCGAGTTCCTGGCCAATATGAGCCACGAGCTGCGCACGCCCATGAACGGCATCATCGGCATGACCGGCCTGCTGCTCGATACCCAGCCGACCGGCGAGCAACGCGAATATCTGGAACTGGTCAAAACCTCGGCCGATTCCCTGCTCACGCTGTTGAACGACATCCTCGACTTCTCGAAGATCGAGGCCGGCAAGCTCGACCTGGAGCACGTCGAGTTTTCGCTGCGGGAATGTCTCGGCGATGTGCTCAAGGTCATGGGCTTGCGGGCGCACGAAAAGCGGCTGGAACTGGCTTGCCGGGTGCGGCCCAACGTGCCCGATGTCCTCACCGGCGACCCCGTGCGCTTGCGCCAGGTGATCGTCAACCTGGTCGGCAACGCCGTCAAGTTCACCGAGCGCGGCGAGGTGGTCGTCGAGGTGGAGAGACTGGAGGCGGAAACGCCTCCCGCGCGCCCGGGGCCGATCCTCGATCATCGTTCGTCGGTCGTCGTTCCTCCGCCCGGAATCGCGCTGCGCTTCACCGTGCGCGACACCGGGATCGGCATCCCGCCTGACAAGCAGCAACTCGTCTTCGCCCCTTTCACCCAGGCGGATGGCTCGACCACTCGCAGATATGGCGGCACGGGACTGGGACTGGCGATCTGCACCCGGCTGGTGGAAATGATGGACGGGGCCATCGACCTGGCCAGCCGGCCGGGCACGGGCAGCACGTTCCAGTTCACGGTGCGCCTCACGGCGGCCCCGCGTTCC
>JAGVLI010000282.1 GCA_020054355.1 Planctomycetales bacterium
CTGGCTGGCCTTCCTGCGCCGCTGGGGGCTGGGCGCCTGCCTGGCCGACGACATGGGCCTGGGCAAGACCGTCCAGACGCTGGCCCTGGTCGAACGCGCCTGGCACGAGGGCCAGCAACGCCCCATGCTCCTGGTCTGCCCGACTTCCGTGATGGGCAACTGGAAGAAGGAAGCCGAGCGCTTCACCCCGGATTTGCCCGTGCTGATCCATCATGGCGTGCAGCGCCAGCGCGGCGCTGGCTTCCTTCAGGAAGCCGAGCGCCAGGCCCTGGTGATCTGCAGCTATCCCCTGCTGCACCGCGACTTCGCGCATCTGTCGAAAGTCCGCTGGGCCGGCATCATCCTCGACGAGGCGCAGAACATCAAGAACCACCTGACCAAGCAGGCGCAGGCGGCGCGCTCCCTGCAGGCCGATCTCCGCATCGCCCTGACCGGCACGCCGGTCGAGAACCACGTCGGCGACCTCTGGTCGATCTGCGAGTTTCTCAACCCCGGCTTCCTGGGCGGCCCGGCCGAGTTCCGCCGCCGCTTCCAGGTGCCGATCCAGGCGCAACGCGATGCCGAGGCGGCCCAGCGGCTGAAGCGGCTGACCGGGCCGTTCATTCTGCGCCGGCTCAAGACCGACAAGAGCATCATCGGCGACTTGCCCGACAAGCTCGAAATGAAGGTCTACTGCAACCTGACCAAGGAGCAAGCGACCCTGTACGCGGCCGTGGTCGCCGAACTGGACAAGGACCTGAAGCAAGCGGAAGGCATCAAGCGCAAAGGCGTCGTCCTGGCGACCCTGTCCAAGCTCAAGCAGGTCTGCAACCACCCGGCCCAGTTCCTCGGCGACGCTTCCACCATCGCCGACCGCTCCGGCAAGCTGGCGCGGCTCACGGAGATGCTCGACGAGCTGGCCCAGGCCGGCGACCGCGCCCTCATCTTCACCCAGTTCGCCGAGATGGGCGACATCATCCAGAAGCACCTGCAAGCGACCTTCGGCCAGGAGGCGCCGTTCCTGCACGGCGGCCTGACGCCGAAGCAGCGCGACCGCCTGGTGGCCCGCTTCCAGGAGCCGACCGGCCCGCGCTTTTTCATCCTGTCGCTCAAGGCGGGCGGTACCGGCCTCAATCTGACCGCCGCCAATCACGTTTTCCACTTCGACCGCTGGTGGAACCCGGCCGTCGAGAACCAGGCCACCGACCGCGCCTTCCGCATCGGCCAGCAACGCAACGTCCTGGTCCACAAGTTCCTCTGCGTCGGCACCCTGGAGGAGAAGATCGACGAGATGCTCGAGCGCAAGAAAGACGTGGCGGCCAAGGTCGTCGGCAGCGGCGAGGCCTGGCTGACCGAACTCTCGAACGACCAGCTGAAGGACCTGGTCGCCCTGAGAAAAGAAGCCCTGGGAGAGTGAAAGTGACCAGCAATCCAGGTACGTGCACGACTCGGGAGCAAATGCCATGAGTTGGTATCGCTACGATTACTTCCCGCGCTCCCGTCCGCGCGCGGCCAAGGGCGGCATCAAGGCCCAATCGAAACGCGGCGCGTTCGGCCAGAGCTGGTGGGCCAAGCGCTGGATCGCCGTCCTGGAGGGCTTCAACATCGGCGCCCGGCTGGGCCGCGGGCGCTCCTATGCCCGCAACGGCCAGGTGCTCGACATCGAGCTCGACAAGGGCAAGGTCACGGCCAAGGTGCAAGGCTCGCAGGCACGGCCCTACGCCGTCACCATTCAGGTCAAGGCCCTGACTGCGGCGGAATGGACCAAGCTGATCGACGCCCTCGCCGGCCAGGCCCTCTACTCCGCGAAGCTGCTGGCCGGCGAGATGCCGCAGGACATCGAGGAAGTCTTCCAGACGGCGAAGCTGTCGCTCTTCCCCGAAAGACTCAAGGACTTGACGACTGCTTGCTCCTGCCCGGATTCGTCCAATCCGTGCAAGCACATCGCCGCCGTCTACTACCTGATCGGCGAGGAGTTCGACCGCGATCCGTTCCTCCTGTTCCGCCTGCGCGGCCTGGACCGGGACGAACTGCTCGCCCGGCTAGGCTCCTCGGAAAAGAAGGCGATCGAGGGCAAGCAGCAACCCGCCCCGCTGGAACCGGCGACGTCCCCCGAACCGCTGCCGGGCGACCTTGCCGCTTTCTGGTCCGGCAGCCAGTTTCCCGATGCCGCGAGCGAAGCGGTCAACACCCCGCGAGGTTCCGCCGCCCTGCCCAAGCGGCTCGGCAATTTCCCCTTCTGGCGGGGCAGCAACCACTTCCTGGACACACTGGAGAAAATCTACGCGGCAGCCGCCCCGGCAGGACTGGATGCCTTCCTGGGTGAACGGCGGCAAGGTTGAGAGGCGGCGCGCTGCCGCACTGAAGTTCCGAAGCGCCGATTTCGCACGGCAACCGAATTTCGGAATCCCGACTTCTTCGGAAGAAATGGGTTGCAGCCCGGCGGCTCGTGCCGTAACTTGCAAGTTGGAATCGAGCTTATGGACCTGCGGCCATTTATCAGGAGAAATGCCGTGCTCGAAGCGAATACCCTGCCTGGATCGACGCAACAGCCCGCCAGCCCCAGCACCCGCATCGAAGCGGAAGCCGAACGGCGCCTGCACGGCAGCTCCTCGTTCTTCCTCCGCAAGGTCACCTGCGAGTTCCACGAAGGGGTGCTGACCCTACGGGGACAATTGCCGTCGTATCATCACAAGCAAATGGCCCAGGAACTGGTCTTTCGCATCGACGGCGTGGAAAAGATCGAAAACCGCATCGATGTCGTCGATGCCGATCCGTCCACCTGGCTGGGCTGAAGTATTCATTCCGGCTCCGGACACCAGTCTGGAGCGTTGTCCGTTAGTTTCGGCCTCTTCTCTGTTCCGGCCCCGCTGACCGATCTGCTTGCAGTGAGGTCGGCGGGGTTTTTCGCGCGCCGCGCGGCCCGGAGCCGCGCACGAAGTAAGCGGCAAGCATTTCGCGCACGAAGTAAGCGGTAGGCATTTCGAGCCGCGCGCGAAGTAAGCGGAGTGGCCCACCGCTTACTTCGTGCGCGGCTCGGAAGTCTCATGCCAAGCCGCGTGCCGATAGCTCAACCAATCCAAAACCGTGCCGGCGGACTCCTCCAGGCGCAGCTGTTTTACCAGCGGCGCATGATGGCCGCCCGCCAGACCGTCGGCGAGCAGAGCCGCTCCCTGGGCCGCGTGCTTCACCCAGGCTGCCGGCAAGGACTCCAGCCGTGAAACACTCGCCAGCCGCGCCAGGTCGGCGCTCACGTCATCGATGAAGGCCGGTTCCGTCTCCAGCAAACGGCCCGCAAGCACGATCTCGGCGAACGGCGTCACCGCTTGCAAGCCCGCGATGGTTTGCAGCAGCGATTCGCGAAAGCGCAATCGGCCCAGGACTGGATCGGGAACCGATTGGACTCCGCCGGAAAACAGATCGCGCTTGGCCAGCGGCGCCAGCCAGTACGCCGTTTCGCCGTCCCAGGCGCCGCCGCTCCGCCAGCCGAATGGCCCGCTGGTGCCACCGACGCCATCGACGACTTGCCCACCAGCCACCACCAGACAAGCGCTGAAAGCACTGCCCAGCTCGGCCAGGCAGAAAGTGTCATGCTCCGGGCGTTGCGCGACGGCCAGCGCTGCCACGCAGAGCTTGTCGGCGGTGCCCAGGTCGATGCGATTGAGCTTGCGCTGGACCGGTACCGTCGGCAAGTGGATGACACCCGGCAGGAAGACCACCGGCAGACCGCTGTCCCGCAGCGCCCGCACCAGCCGGGTGAAGCCGTGTACGCCGCCGCCGAAACCATGTTCATCGGAGCGAGTCAGCGTCATCAGGGAGAGTTGTGCTTCGGTGCAGTCGGCAGCACGGACCAAGGGCAAGCCATAGCCCGACGGCCCGGCGATCAGCGTGAACGGGCCGCGTTCTTGCAGCCAGCGGACGGGCAGGCCGGCATCCGCCTGCAATTCTTCGGGAATGAACCGGCATTGATCGGCGACGCCGCCGTCTTCGAGGATGAGCCAGTCGAGGCTGCTGGTGCCGGGGTCAGCGCCGGCGACGCGGAGGACCATGAGCGGCAACTCCCTGGCGAGCGGCGCGGCAGATCGGAA
>JAGVLI010000578.1 GCA_020054355.1 Planctomycetales bacterium
AGCGCTCGCAACCAGCGCTCGCAACCAGCGCTCGCCTTCGGCTCGCGGCTAAACTTCAGAGGACCACCCATGCACCGACCTCCTCGAAATACCTTGCGGACCTCGGCCGTGCTGCTGGCGGCCAGTCTGGTTTCCGCAGCGCTGGCGGCCGCGCCGCTCAGCGCCCAGGACGTGGACCCCCGCATCCTCGATGCCGAGCAGAAGCGCATCGCCGTCGTCGAAAAGGTCCGGCCCTCCGTGGTCGCCATCTTCGGCAAGGGCGGCCAGGGCGGCGGGTCGGGCGTGCTGATCGACAAGGACGGCTTCGCCCTGACTAACTTCCACGTCGTCCAGGGGTCCGGGCCGGTCATGAAGTGCGGCCTGCCCGACGGCATCCTCTACGACGCGGTCCTCGTCGGCCTGGACAAGGTCGGCGACGTGGCCCTCATCAAGCTGCTGCCCAAGAAGGAAGGCCAGCCGTTCCCGTTCGCCGCGCTGGGCGATTCCGACAAGTGCAAGGCCGGCGACTGGTCGCTGGCGATGGGCAACCCGTTCCTGCTGGCCACCGACTTCACGCCGACCGTGACCTACGGCCTGATCTCCGGCGTGCATCGCTATCAGTATCCCGAAGGCAAGGGCCTGCTCGAATACACCGACTGCATCCAGATCGATACCTCGATCAACCCCGGCAACTCCGGCGGCCCGCTGTTCAATATGAACGCCGAGCTGGTCGGCATCAACGGCCGCGGCTCGTTCGACAAGCGCAGCCGGATCAACTCCGGCGTCGGCTATGCCATCTCGATCAACCAGATCAAGAACTTCCTCGGCCACCTCTACGCCGGCATCGACACCGATCATTCCACGCTCGGCGGCGAAGTGCGGACCGAAGACGAGAACGGCCTCGCCGCGCGGCTGGTGCTGCGCAGCATCCTCGACCAGTGCGATGCCCGCCGTCGCGGCCTGGAACCCTCGGACGAGCTGATCGAATTCGCCGGCCGCCCGCTGACCACCACCAACCAGTGGAAGAACATCGTCGGCATCTTCCCCAAGGGCTGGCGCCTGCCGTTGACCTACCGCAAGAACAACGACAAGAAGGAAACCCTGGTCCGCTTGATGGGCTACATGGCCAAGGAAATCGACGACCAGGGCAAGGCCGCCAAGCCCAATCAGCCGCCGCCGCCGCGACAAGCCCCGACCGGCCCGGCCGCCAAGCTCTACGAGCCGAAGCCGGGCTACACCAATTTCCACTTCAACAAGATCGCCCGCGACCGGCTGCTCGCCAACTTCAAGAAGCACGGCGATTTCTCCAGCCTCGGCGGCGAATGGGCGCTCGAAGGCGCAGCCGACCTGCCGCGCAAGAAGGGCGCTCCGGTCAGCGTCAAGATCGCCGACGACAAGGCGAACGACGGCAAGCAGGGCAAGACGACGGTGCGTCTCGACCTCGACGGCCTGAAGTACGACCTGGAACCCCTCAAGCAAGGGCAGGACGCCCGCACGCTCCGCCAGCCCAATGGCAGCGGCGGTCTGATGATCGCCCTGCACCACTACCGCCAGTTGCTGACGCGCGGCGAAAAGGGCTTCGTCGAGCAATTCGCCCACGGCGGCCACGAGCCGTTTTATCCGCCCCGCGCCGATGGCAAGGAGCCGAAACACCCGAAAGACCTGCGCGTCGATTGCGAAGTGCTGATTACCGAAGAGGCCGACGTGGTGACCAAGTGGTTCTTCTCACTGAAGGACCAGACGCTGCTCGGCTTCGAGGTCTGGGTGGAGTCGCAGGAAGACCCCTGTGAGGTCTTCCTCTACGACTACAAGAAGGTGGACGGCCGCAACCTGCCGCACCGCATGGAAGTCCGCTTCGGCAACGAGCGCTTCGGCACGCTGCTGGTCAACGACTACAAGATGGCGAAGTCGAACTAACGACTGGTCGGGGCTTGTAGGGTCCGCTGTGCGGACCATTGAACTCCGATAACGCCAGGGGCGCATGGTCCGCACAGCGGACCCTACAGAGATTACCAACGACATTGATCCGGGTTCGCAAAGCGTCGCGAACCGGCGCCAGGAGATACGCATCATGTTTCGCATTCGGTCCATGGTCTGCTCGCTGACCGCCGCCGCCAGTCTGCTGCTGGCCGGCTCGGTCTTCGCCCAGGACCAGTTCGGCACGGTCAGCGATCAGGTCAACAAGAAGATGGTCAAGCTGTTCGGCGCGGGCGGCTTCAAGGGGCTGGCGGCCTACGGCACGGGCATCGTGGTTTCTCCCGACGGCTACGTGCTGACCGTGGCCAGCCACATCCTCGATACCGCCGACCTGCGGGCGCACCTGGCCGACGGGCGGCGCTTCGACAATTTGAAGGTCATCGCCGTCGAGCCGGTGCTGGACGTGGCGCTGGTCAAGATCGACGGCGTCAAGGACTTGCCCTATTTCGACATCAGCGCGTCGGCCTCCAAGCCGCTGGCGCAGACTGGTGACTGGGTGCTCGCCCACAGCAACCAGTTTCAGATCGCCACCCGCGACGAACCGATGTCGGTGATGCGCGGCGCGGTCCAGGCGTTCACCAAGCTGCAAGGCCGGCGCGGCGTCTTCGAGGCGAGCTACAACGGCGACGTCTATGTCATCGACGCCATCACCAACAATCCCGGCGCCGGCGGCGGCGCCCTGACCAACCGCAAGGGCGAGCTGCTGGGCATCATCGGCAAGGAGCTGCGCAACACCCAGAGCGATACCTGGATCAACTATGCCATGCCGCTCCAGGCCAAGATCGAGGTGCAGCTGGAGAAGGAAAAGAAGACCGTCAGCCTGGTCGAGTTCGTCGAGAAGACGATCAAGGACGGCAAATGGCAGCGGCTCGACGTGCTGGTCATCAAGGGCGGGCAGAAGGGCGAGACCGGCATCCGCCTGGTGCAGGACGTGGTCGAACGCACGCCGCCCTACGTCGAGGAAGTGCTGCCCAATTCGACCGCCGCGAAGGCCGGCGTCAAGCCCGACGACCTGATCGTCTACATCAACGGCGAGCAGGTGGTGAGCGTGAAGTTCTTCAACGAAATCATGAGCAAGTTCAGCCCCGGCTCGAAGATCGTCGTCGAGGTCCGTCGCGGCGATAAGCTGAAGACCGTGGAAATGGAAGTCGCCGCGCCCAGGGGCAAAGTAGCTCCGAAGAACTAGGCTTCTCGTTCCCAGGGCTTCCGCCTGGGAACGAGGATAGAGCGAGGCAGCGCCTCGAAGCAGTGCGTTCCCCGGCAGCGCCGGGGAGCGAGACCCCCAAGGGAACCTCATCATGCAGCTGCGAAAATACGCCTTGTTGACTGCCACACTGGTTGCCCTGGCGTTCGCGACTCAACAGAGCGCCGCCCAGGACGACATCAACGACCTCTACGAAAAAGCTGCCAAGGCGGCCGTGGCCAAGGTCGCGCCCAGCGTGGTGCAGATCGAAACCACGGGCGGCACCGACATCATTGCCGTGGGCAAGCAGGGCATGCAGGTCCGCAAAGGCGTCGGCCCGACCACCGGCGTGATCGTCTCCGGCGACGGCTACGTCATCTCCAGCGCCTTCAACTTCGCCAACAAGCCCACGGCCATCTTCGTGACCGTGCCCAACCACAAGGAACGCTACGTCGCCAAGATCGTGTCCAACGATCAAACGCGGATGCTCACGCTCCTGAAGATCGAGGCCAACGGCCTGGCGGTCCCGCAACCCACGCCCAAGAAGGACATGAAGATCGGCCAGACCGCCATGGCGCTGGGCCGTACCCTGGAACGCGCCGAGGACCGCGAATTGACCGGCCTGCCTTCCGTCTCGGTCGGCGTGGTCAGCGCCCTCAATCGCATCTGGGGCAAGGCCGTGCAGACGGATGCCAAGGTGTCGCCGGTGAACTACGGCGGGCCGCTGGTGGACATCACCGGCAAGGTCATCGGCATCCTGGTGCCGGCCTCGCCGAACGATGAAGGCGCGACGGCCGGCCTGGAATGGTACGACTCCGGCATCGGCTTCGCGGTGCCG
>JAGVLI010000374.1 GCA_020054355.1 Planctomycetales bacterium
CTCTCTTCCATTCTCGGTTCTCGATTCTCGGTTGCCCATTCGTCATTTTTCTCCTGTTGCGGGCCGCTCTGTCAAAGAACGCTTGCGGCGCTGCTGAGTCGGCGGGCCGTCAATAGGGAGCGGTCGCGTGCGCCACTGCGGCGGCCAGGCTCGCCCGCATCGCCGCCACCGACTCCGTCCGGTCCGTAATGCCGTGTTGCCGAGTCAGGTCGGCTGCGTCGCGGTAGCCCACCCACACCTTGCCGTCGGGTTCCTGCCAGACCAGCACGCGCAACGGCAAGTCCAGCGCGACGCTGGGCCGGCTGGCCATCAGCGGGGTGCCGACCGCGGGGTTGCCGAAGACCAGCACTTCCGTGGGCCGCAGCTCCAGGCCCTTTTTCTTGGCAGCGGCGGCATGGTCGATGCGCGCGACCACCTCGACCCCCTTCGCCTTGAGGAATGCGGCCAGGCGGTCCGCGGTCGTCCCCACCGGGTAGCCGCTCTCCCGGCAGGTCATCACCTTCGGGGCGACGGGCGGACCCAGGTCGCGTTTGAACGCGCCGGCGATGCGCCGCGCCAGTTCGGTCAGGTCCACGCCGTCCTTGTTCGCGCACAACGTCACGCAGACCAGGTCCGCCCTGTCCGAGAAGCGGCTCAGGTAGCAGGAGAACCCCGGCACCTGGCCGCGAATGTCCATGAAGCCCTTGTGCCCGGTGAAACGCCAGCCGCACTGCGCCGGGACCGCGGTCCCATCATTCAGCTTGATGGGCTGCATCATGAAGTCGCGATGTTCCTTCTTGGTCATTAGCAGGCTGCCCGCCAGCCCGATGTCCCACACGCTGACGTTCTCCGGCGAGGCCCAAATCGCCCCGTTGGCGTACCAGGCGCTTTGACTGTTCCGTGGGACCGGCACCAGCTTCCCCTCCTTCTCGGTGTAGCCGGTGGCGACCTCGGTGGGATCGAGGTAGGGCCGTTCGCTCAGGAACTTCTGGTGCTTCATTCCGGTGGTTTCGACCGCCTCCTGCTTGACGCCGGCCAGGCCGGAGGCAAACAGCGTGTGCTTCATTTCCAGCTTCTCGATCTGCTGCTTGGCGACAAAAGCCTCGTAGCTCGTGCCGCTGGCTCGCTCGATCACCAGGCCGAGCAGGAAGAAGTCGGTGGCGCTGTCCGCCACGCCCGTCCCCGGCTTGAATGCCGGGGCCGTGTCCTTGACCAGGGCGATGATTTCGTCGGACTTGTAGGCGCGCGCGGGCTGAAAGGCCGGCTGCTTCGTGTAGTCCGGCAGCCCGGAGACGTGGCCCATGAGCTGCCGGATCGTGACGGCCTGCCAGGAGGCAGGCAGCTGGGGGAGGTGCTTGCCGATGGGGTCGTCCACGCTCAGCTTGCCGGCTTCGACCAGCTGCATGATGGCGACCGCCGTGTACGCCTGCGTGAGCTGGCCGACGTTCCACAGCGTCCTGGGCGACGCCAGCAAACCCTTCTCGACGTCGGCCACCCCGTAGCCGACGACGCGCGGAATGTAGGGCGCTTGCACGATGGCCAGGGACATGCCGGGTACGCGGTGCTCCTTCATGAAGGCCGCGATCATCTCGTCGATGGTCTGGCCCTCGAACTGCACCACGGGATTGCCTCGTTGCGCGTGTACCGGCGCCAGGGCGCCGAGCATGAGCCAACCCATCAGGCCGACACTTACCAGCTGCTTGATCACGATGCGGTCTCCTTGGTGGCCACCAGGTGAGGGCCGTGCGCAGCGACAGGATTCGCGAGTCTCCCATCCGGCTCGCCCGCCCTGCAAGATGTGAAGGGTATCGGTTCCCCACGCCACATTCTACGCAGCGGCCAGGCAACCGGTTCGGCCCAGCGGCGCGGCCGGCGCGCCCTGCCGACGTGGAACAGGCCGCATCGGGGACCGAAAATGACGAATGGGCAACCGAGAATCGAGAACCGAGAATGGAAGAGAGACGATCCGGGAGTTCATTCTCGGTTCTCGGCCGGGTGGCACGTTCCTCGGTACGCCGAGGGCGTGCCGGAGCATCGAGGAGCCGGCCGCTTGCCAGGGACCAAAGCTGCCGCTAGCCTGGTGAGCATGAGGATGGTCAATCCGCAAAGCGGATCGGGCGCTGCCGAGGGAGGGCAAGCTGATGGCCGGCGAACGCGATGCGCTGCGCGACTGGCACCGCCTGTTCGGCTTGCTCTTGACTGACTTCTTCACCGGCTTGCCCTTCACCGTCGAGGTCGAGCGCGACCTGTCCGAGCAGCAGCAATTCCTCGACGTGGTGATCGTCCGCCGGGGACGCGGACGAACGACCGTCCGCTTGCCCGACGGCTTGGACGACCTGGCCGAACACAACCTCATCACCTTCAAGTCGCACCACGAAGCGCTGGACGGCTGGGCGATGAAGGAATTGATCGGCCATTACGTCGCCTATCGCAAGCTCGTGAGCCGCTCGCCTTCCGACCTGCTGCCTGAAAATCAATTCCGCTTGGTTGCGGTGTGTGCCCGGTTCCCGGAAAACCTGGCAGGGCAAGTTCCGTGGCGGCAGCGGGGGGCCGGCGTGTATCATTGCCAGTGGGCGACCGACGAAGTACGAATCGTCGTAGCGGGTCAGCTGTCGCGGGAGGCCAGGAATGCTCCGCTGCACCTGTTCAGCGCGTCGCCGGAATTGGTGGGTTTCGGTCAAACCGCCTACCAGCGCCGTTCCGGGAAGACGAGCAAGTTGCTGGGACAGTTGTTCGAGAGGCTCCGCGGGGAGGGTTTCGCCATGACGTATACGATGGAAGATTTCGAGCGGGAGTTGACCAAGAAAGCCTTCGAGAAATTATCGCCGGAGGAGCGTCGGAAATTGCTCGAATCCTTGCCGCCGGAGGAGCGGCTAGCGAGTTTGTCTCCCGAGCAAATTCAGCAATACCTCCAGAAGTTGACTGCCGGCCGATCCGCCGGACCCCGCAAGCCGCGGCGGAAAAAGTAACGCGGCCGGGTGGCACGTCCCTCGGTATGCCGAGGGCGTGCCGAACCCCGAAGCGACTTCACCCACGGCGTCAGGCACTTCCCTCGCACGCCCTCGGAGTACCGAGGGACGTGCCACCCGCCCGGATAGCTCGTACTGCCAAACTGAGAAATCAGCAACGTAGTGAGCTTGCAAAGAATGCGGCACTTGCGAGCTGGAAGCAATTCCTAGATTTAGTTAATCCGCGCGAACGCGAACCAATCCCTTGACAGCGCTGTCAATTGGGAGTACGTTTTCAATCGGAGGTGCCAGCGCGGATAGCGCGCGCCTTGCCGGGAACAGATATAATAGTTATAACGGCTCCACCGGAAGCATTTGCCCGGTGGATTTTTTGTCCCGTCAGCCCTAGCGGGAGGAGTAGCATGGCAGCAGCAAGTCGGCATGCACAATTGATTTGCGACGCCGAGTCGCTAGCGCGGGCTACCTTCGATAGCATCACCCTAGCTGGCGACGGATCGTGCGAATGGGCGGTCAATCTCCAGAAGCAGTTCAGGACGCTTGCGCGTCTTGCCAGGCAGCAATTCGAGTCGCTCAAGGTTAGGCTTGTCAATTGGCAGGGCCAGGTGAGCTGTGGCGATGTTGAGTTTACTCCTGAACGGGAAGACGATTTCAAGGCCGCCCTCATCGCCTCCGCGAGTTTCTTGTCGTTCTTAATCGAAAAGTTCGACAATCACCGTAGGGGCGGGCTTTTACTGGTGAAGTCGAGGCGCGTTGGTCTGTTGGAATCCCACAGAAAGGAAGCTCAAAAAATCCTGGACTCGTGGAAGTCTCCCGAATGGGAAACGACTGATACGCGCACCGTCAAGTGGGACAAAGACCAAACAAGGCACTTGCGGGAAAAGCTCGGTTCGTGCAATTAATCAGCCTGTAACGCTTCCACTGCTAGGACCACACGAAATCCATCCCGAGAAGGCCCGGGGCCTTCTCGGGAGGAATATCGGGGTTTGGCAAGAACCTACCAGGAGCAAAGGTGAACCCGCAGGCGAGGTATAGGTCTTGCGCCTGTGTTGCGTCAGGATGGACGTACAGGGCGAGGTGCCGTTCGCGCGTTCCCCGCAACTGAGCCTCCCGTGCTTCTTGCTGAAGGTGCCGAACGATCTGGCGGGAAAATTTCGCTTCGGGGTCAGCGACGCCTTTCGGACGGCCCCAATACTCCTCGTGAAGGGCAAGCATCGGTATTTCAAATCCCTTGACCAGCTTCTTGCTGTTATCCTCCTCAGTGGTTTCGATTTTGCCGGTAGCTAAGCTGCCGTAGCCGACTAGCGGCCCATCGTTGCTCTGGAGCCTATAAAGCCAGACCTTGGTTCCGCAACCGATGTGCATAGCGGAGTGGTGTTTGATCCACTCCGCGAGCGGTGTTTCGTGGGGGTCGTTGCCGCAACGAAACGCCTGCACATCATCGCGTTTCATGTCATCCTTCTTCATCCTAACCGGGACGAGTTTTTCTAAAGCCATTCGCTCCGCCCTTCTGCCACCGAATCGTGGTGCGTATTTCCGGGCCGAATCGGTATGAACATCTGTTCAAATCCCGGCCTTTATGAACAAATGGCCATCATTTTTTCACCAATCCTTGATTCTGTGGCCACGTTATCACAACATCTGGGGTTGTCAACCGAAGTTATCCATCCTGGCCACTTTACGCAGCGAAACTCTCATTCCGTCTATAGTTGCGGCAAAACCAATTTTCCGGTGCGGAAAGCATTCACAGCGAAAAACAAGGAGCGCATAAAGAAGCGCATAAAGAGGACGCAGCTCGTTTCGGACCGAGCGCATAAAGAGGACGCAACTCAATTCAGACCGCTCGCCTCCTTCAAACAATC
Source organism: Planctomycetales bacterium (assembly GCA_020054355.1). Taxonomy (GTDB): domain Bacteria; phylum Planctomycetota; class Planctomycetia; order Gemmatales; family Gemmataceae; genus JAGVLI01. Next base: position 4,808 of record JAGVLI010000374.1, read on the forward strand.
AGCCAGGCACACAGCCCGAACAGTCCCGCCGCCAGCAGCATCGCGGCGGGCAGGGTCAGCAGCCAGGCCAGGGCGATGTTGCGGATCGTGGCCATTTGCAGGCCCGATTGATTGGCCCACATCGTGCCCGCGACGCTGGACGACAGCACGTGTGTCGTGCTGACCGGCAGGCCCTCGAAGTCGGCCAGGCCGATGGTGCTCATGGCCACGATCTCGGCGGCAGCGCCCTGGGCATAGGTCAGGTGCGTCTTGCCGATCTTCTCGCCCACCGTGACCACGATGCGTTTCCAGCCGACCATCGTGCCCAGGCCCAGCGCCAGCGCCACGCCCATCTTGACCCATTCCGGCACGTACTCGACCGAGCCGCGCAGCTCGCCGCGCAGCCCATCGACGATCTTGCGCTTTTCCTGAGTCAGTTCCTGCCATAGCTCGCGCTCCGCCTTGGTGATGACGGATTCCAGCTCGATGATGGCGGTACGCACTTCCCAGCGCTCGGCGGGCTGCAACTCGGTGTACGAGGTCTTGCCTTCCAGGCGGTGCAGGATGAAGGCGAGCCACTGGCGGGCGGTGACGCCTTCGGGCTTGGCCGGGTTTGGCAGCGTCGTTGGCGTGGGCGCGCCCTGGGCGGCAATCAACCCGTCCAGCTGGCGGGCGGCGGCGCGGGTGTTGTGGATGTTCTGTTCGTTGAGATTGAGGTTCAGGGCATAGTGAGCGGGGATGATGCCGATCAGGATCAGCATGATGAGGCCCATGCCCTTCTGACCGTCGTTGGACCCGTGCGCGAAGCTGACGCCGGTGCAGGTGAAGATCAGGATGCCGCGAATCCAGCGGGGCGGCGGCTGGTCGCCGGGCGCTTCA
>JAGVLI010000474.1 GCA_020054355.1 Planctomycetales bacterium
GAGTCACCGCCATACCGAGCAACGTCAGCACGGCAATGGCCAGCCCCATGTGCAGGAGCAGATAGGACCAGGGATGTGCCTGGAAGCGCGAGAACCAACTCGGCGGGGAAAGCACCAACTCATCCAGCGGCAGCGGCGTGTCGTAGTCGGGGCGGGTCTTCTGGCCGGTCTCCGCCTCCGGGAACGGCGTGGGGTAGCCTTCCAGCACCGCGCTCAGCTCGGGGTACTGGGTCGGAGCGACCGCCAGGCTGGTTTTTTCGAGGTCGGCGACGAGGTCCGTGGCCCGACTGTAGCGCTGGTTCGGTTGCAGAGCGAGCATCCGCGAGAGGATGGCGTCGACTTCCGGCGGCACGTCGGAATTGAGGACGCTGGCCGGACGGAAAGTCCCGGTCGCCTTCTTCTCGACGATCTCGTGATGGCTGCCCCCTGGGAACGGCACTTCGCCGGTAAGCAGGTGGTACAGGGTCGCGCCCAGCGCGTAGATGTCGCTGCGGCCGTCCACCCGATGAGCGTCCAGCGCTTGCTCGTGCGGCATGTAGAACGAGGTGCCCGAACCTCTGCCGAGCCGCACGCGCGAATTGCGGTCCCCGCTGCGCTTCAGCAGGCCCAGGTCGGCCAGCTTGGCGGCGCCGCCACGGGTGATGAGGATGTTATCCGGCTTGATGTCGCGATGCACCAGATCGCGCTCTTGCAGATAGGCCAGGGCGCGGGCGATGTCGAGCGTCGCCTGCACGGCCGCGCCGACCGGAAAGCGGTTCACGTGTTCCAGCAAGGCCTGGGCGCTAAGCCCATCGATGAACTCGCGGACCAGGTAGTGCTTGCGGGCCGACTCGTCGTAGGCGGCGCTGAAGCCGCGCACGATGTGCGGATGGTTCAGCAGCAGGCTGCACTTCGATTCGCGATAGAAGCGCTCGACGCAAGTCTCGTTCAGCGCCAAGTGGTCTGCCAGCACCTTGAGGGCGACATGGCGGTCCTGGCCTTCGTGATAGCCGAGGTAGACCGACCCCATGCTGCCATCCCCGAGCCGGTGCAGGATGCGAAAGCCACCGATGCGCGTCGGCTCCGGAGCGCAGCTGACCGGAGCATCCTCCAGGGCGAGATCGCTTTCGGTGATTTCCGGAATCGCGGTTCGGCAATCGAGCAGCGTGGGCGGCTCATCGTCGGCGGCATTCGCGGGCTGGCTTTGCAAGTCGTGTTCGACATCGCCGAGTTCGCTGGCCTCGGTCTCCATCAATTGACGCAACTCGCCCGCCTGGATTCCCGTGATAACTCCATGCACCAGCAGCGCTTGCAGCAAGTCGTCCGCGTCGCCATCCGCTTCGAGGATGGTCCGGCATACATCGCGGACGCGCGCACGGTCGGCCCCGTAGCGGCGAACCGCCAGCGCGGCAACACGTTTTGGCGACATGCACGGCATGGCCATCTGCTCCCGGGAGGGCAATCGCCCCTGGGGCGGCAAGCTGGGATAATTTCCGGATTCATCAGAATTTTAGTTCAAGAAAGGCAAACCTGCAACCAAAAGCTGGAATTCCCGGCAAGAAAGACCGTCGCTGCCGCTTGCGGCTTGGCACAAATTCGGGACTCCTAGAATGAAAGCAGACAGTCCAGGAGGGCCCCACCGCATACGAGACGAAGGAGTAAGACAATATGGCTCGGAAAAAGAACCAACCGCCGGCCGTTGACCGAAAGCAGGTGGCAGCGCTGCCGCGGCGCTCCGATGTTTGGCAATTCGACGCACGGCCCGCGCGGTCGCCGGTCCCTGTCGATGACCAGCTCGTGGTACCCTGGTTGAGCTTCGTCACCAGTTTCACCGATGAAGCCATCGTGGGATTCGACATGTCGCACGAGGAACCCACGCTGGCCGAGGCGGAACAGTTGCTGCTGAGGACCATGTGCCAGCCGCAGGCCGGCGAGCCGCATCGGCCGACCGCGATCCAGGTCCAGCGCGAACACTGGGCGACCGGCTTGCGGGCGAAGCTGGAGAGCTTGAATGTCGAAATCCAGGTCAGTGAGTCCCTGGAAGACATCGATCAGGTGTACGAGGACTTCAACGCGGACTTGGCCGCCGGCCAGGAAGCCACCGGACTGCTCGACATGCCCGGCGTGAACCCCGAAGCCGTGGGCGGCCTGTTCGATGCGGCGGCCTACTTCTTCGAGCAGGCTCCCTGGAAAAAGGCCGGCGAACGACCGATCCAGATCGCGTGCAGCCAGTTCGAGAGCGGTCCCTGGTACGCGGTGCTGATGGGCCAAGGCGGCATGACGCGCGGCCTGGTCCTGTACGACCGCCTGGAAACGGTTCTACGGATTCAGGAAGGCGACCTGTCGGAGGAAGAGAATGCCCGGCTGACCAGCGGGTTGACGATGGTTTTTGGCGGCAAGGACGATCTGCTGCTCAAGGACGTTGAAGCGGCGGCGCTGCACGGCTGGAAGGTGGCGGCGAAAGACGCCTTCCCGACGGTCTATCGCATCGAGCCGGGCCTGAGCATGCGGCCGCCCTTGGCCTGGGAAGTGCAATTACTGGAGGGCTGTCTGCGGGTCATCCCGGAGTTCGTGCGCAAAAAGACGCGGCGGTTGGCGCCGCTGGAACTGGCCGTGCCGACGGCTGGGGGCGAGTTGCAGATCGTGGTCTCATGGGCGGGGGAATGATGTGGGAGGCTGATTGACCTCCGGTCCACCTCGATGCGGCACCTGAACATAACCATCCGGCGGCTTGGGAAGGTCTCGGATACATTTCTCGGAACAGGCATTGACCAGAAGAGGCAGGACATCGGTTGCCACGCGCAGAGAGATCCAAACGCGGTGCAATCCCAAGTCTTCAAAGGGTCGATTGCAAACGCTGCATTTCCTGGCTGATACTGTTTTCCCGTACTTCAGCGACAGCGTATTTGAGTCTGCGCGCCCACCTACATAGGATGCATTGGACTGAAGTCGCGGAAACGGCGGGCAAATCTTGTAATTGCCATACAAGACCCGCGTGCTCACCCTGCTCCCCTTCAATTTTTTGCAGTGGGTTATCTCGTACGGAAACCAATGTAATCGCCAGGATGTGTAAGGATCAAAAGCCTCAAGGCTTGCCATTTCCCCGATCTCTGGGGGAATGCGGACGATATGGCTTCTATAGAGTTGGAGCCGTTTGACCGATTTCAATTTTGCAATGGTCGATGGAAGCGTCACGATTTGGCTTCGTTCGTTCGGTTCCATCGCATTGAGTGGAGCAAATTCCTGTCGTTCATCGGCTGCTGCTTCCTCGATAAGCTCCAGCATTCGTTGCCAAGCGCGACATTCGGTGTCCTGCGTATCGGCGTGAAATTCCATTTCCGGCCACTTGGGACGATAATCGGAATCGAACGACTCCTGATCCGCGTAGCCCGCGTCGAAGCACCTGCATCCAGGCTGGTATGGGTCACGCAAATTCGCATGCTCAGGCTCGACCACCGCCAACCACTCGCAGTCAATCTGTTTTCGCAGGTTGCTGAGTTCCTGTTCCCCGCTGACCCGATGCACATGATCGGGAGGGAGCGATTTTAATGCGAGGTGTAATCGGAGAAAATCCGCTCGAATATCACCGCGTTCTTCGAGCCAGTCCGCATAGATTAGCCGCGCCGCGAGTTCGTCAGGATTTGCCTGGACCGACTGCAACAGACCAAAGTCGTCTGGCATGAGCGGCACTCACGCTGGGGAATTGGACGCCTGCTTCAGGAACTCGATCGCCTTCCGCGCCGTGTTGACCGCATCGTGGCTGTGCCGGCTCAGTTCGACGTGAATACCGCCCGCGTAGCCGATCTCTTGCAGGGCTTGCAATACCGGGCGGAAGTCGATTTCTCCTTCGCCGAACATCAGATGCTCGTGGACGCCCTTGCGCATGTCCTCGATGTGGACGTTCCAGAGCATGTCCTTCCAGCGGCGCAGGTGGTTTTCGATAGGCGTCTCGCCCTGGCAGTGCAGATGGCCGACGTCGATGGTCAGGCCGAAAGACGGATGATTCACCTGCTTGTGCAATTCCTCGAAGCGGGGCATGGTGTCGATGAACATGCCCGGCTCCGGCTCGAATGCCAACCGCACCTCGTAGTTGGCGGCCCGCTCGCACAGCAGCTTGCAGGCTTCCACCAGGCGCTGCATCAGCTCGCCGGCCGGTGCGTCGTCGGTCGGCGTGCCCGACCAGAAGCTCACGGCGTCGGCATTGAGCTCGCGCGCCATGTTGATCGCGTGCAGCAGGAAGTCGAGGCGCTGCTGGCGCTCTTCCAGCTTCGGGCTGACCAGGGTTGGCTGATGCTTGCGCAGGGGGTCGAGCAGGAAGCGCGCCCCGGTTTCGACCACGCAGCGCAGGCCGAAGCGCTGCAGCAGGCTCTTGACCCGGCCGATGCGCTTGCTCAGGTCCAGGGCATGCGGGTCGAGGAAGTCGTGGTCGATCGTGATGGCGGCGCTGCCATAGCCCAGCTGGGCCATGACCAGCAGCGCATCGGCCAGGCGATGGTTTGCGAAGCCGTTGGTGTTGTAGCCGAAGATCATGACAGTCCGCGACCTGAGTGCGCCAGGGGCCGGTCATCCGCGGCAACCGTGCCGCGGTTTCGTTCGTCGGCATGGATCGGGCAAGTGCTTGCAAGCCGAATCGCTGCTTCCAGCTATGCTAGGATATTCGGAGAGTTCCGGCCATTTGCAGTACCCGGAGGACCATCATGCACCTGGCCATCGCCGGCTTCCTGCACGAATCGAACACCTTCAACCCGTTGCGCACCGACCGCGCCGCCTTCGCCGCCCAGGGACTGGCCTTCGGGTCGGCCCTTCTGCAAGAATGGCGAGCGGCGCATCACGAGGTCGGCGGCTTCCTGGAAAGCGCGGAACACCTGGGGTTTGAACCCGTGCCGCTGGTAATGGCCTGGGCGACGCCGTCCGGCCCCGTGGTGGATGCCGTGCTGGACGAGATGACGGGCGTCATCATTGAGAGACTGAAGCAACAGCGGCCCGATGGCCTATTGCTGGCGCTGCACGGGGCGATGGTCGCGGAGAGCTATCCCGACGCCGACGGCGAAGTGCTGTGCCGCATCCGGCGAGCGATGGGGCCGGGGTTTCCCATCGTCGTCACCTTCGATCTGCACGGCAATGTTTCGGAGCGGGTGGCGGAGTACTGCACTGCCGCCGTGGCCTATCGCACGAATCCGCACGTCGATCAGCGGGAATGCGGACAGCGGGCGGCGGCGCTGCTGGTCCGGATCGTGCATGGCGAAATTCGCCCGACTGTCGCGCTGGCCAAGCCGCCGGTCATCGTCAACATCATGGTGCATGACACTTCCCAGGAACCGTTGAAGTCGTTGATGGACGAAACCCGCGCTCTGGAAGAGCAACCGGGCATCCTGGCCGTCAGTCTGTTGCCGGGCTTCGCCTACTCCGATGTACCGCAGATGGGGCCGGCGATTCTGGTCGTCACCGATGGACAGCCGGAGCTGGCACGGCAGACTGCTCAGGTCCTGGCAGACCGGCTTTGGGAGCGGCGCGCGCAGCTCGTCCGCCAATTGCCGGACGCCGCCACGGCAGTAACCCAGGCGCGAACGGCGAAACGGCTGCCCGTGATTCTGGTCGATACGGGCGACAATGTCGGCGGCGGCTCGGCGGCGGATGGCACCGTGCTGCTGGCGGAAATGCTCAAGCAAGGAGCGACCGATGGCGTGGTCTGCCTGTACGACCCGGAGGAGGCCCAGCGCTGCGCGGCGGCGGGCATTAGCGCGGAAATTCGTTTGAAAATCGGCGGCAAGGTCGATCGGCTGCACGGCGAGCCGATGGCCGTCACCGGGCGCGTCAAGGTGCTGCACGACGGCACTTACCTGGAACCGGAAGTGCGGCACGGCGGCAAGCGCCTCAATCACATGGGGCTGACAGCACTGGTGGAGTTGCCGGGAAACAACCTGCTGGTCCTGAACTCCCTGCGGCACCCGCCATTCAGCCTGGGACAGCTCACCTGCCTGGGCATTCAGCCAAAGCAGCAGCGCATCCTGGTCGTCAAGGCAGCGATTGCCTACAAGGCGGCGTATGCGCCCGTCGGCGGCACGAGCATTGAAGTAGATACGCCGGGCGTGACAGCAGTCAATCCGGAGCGGTTTGCCTATCGGCACATTCGGCGGCCGATGTTTCCGTTGGTGTAGGGTGCTAAACCGCAAGCGGCAGGCTCAGCCGTTTTCGCGCGCCAGCTCCTTGAGGAAATCGAGCGCTTCATCGACGGTCCCCACGACCGCGCCGGGCACCCGGCCGCCGTCGTCGAGTTGCCGGAGCAGCATCAGGTCGTCGAAGTCCGGCGAGGCTTCCAGCTTCCGCTTCTGCTTGGAGGACAGCTGGCCCGAAAGATAATCGTGCGCCATCATGTGATGTTCGATGAAAAAGCGCGTGCGGTCGGTAATCACTCCCTCCAGCGCTTGCAAACCCGCCTCGACGTGGTTGTACGGATCGATGCCCTTGCCGACGTCGTGCAGCAGCGCCGCTAGAAGAAATTCCTCGTCGTAAGGTCGATGCTGCCTGGCCAGCTCGAAGACCTGCAAGGTGTGGTAAAGCACGTCGCCCTCAGGATGCCATTTCGCCGATTGCTTGGCGTTATCCAACGGCAACAGCAGCATGCGGTAGATCGGATAGGGATCGACCGTGCCTTCCTGCTCGCGGAATTCGCGTTCCAGGTTGATGCCGGGGTACTCCCGTTCGAGAAATTCTTCCAGCTCGCGGATGGAAGCGCGCTCGATGGCCTTGCCGGTGATCGAACTTTTGAAGACATAATGCGCCTGGTCCTCGGCGTAGACCGTCAGCTCGAAGTTGTAGCGGGCGTAGACGTGAATGTGCGTGAAGACGCGCGAGACGCCATGCTTGACGACCTGCTTGCGCTCCACGTCGAACTGCTGGCCTTCGCTTTCGAGCAGGTCGGCCACCAGACCGGGACTGTCGCTGAAGATGTGCAGGTCGATGTCGGACCCCTTGCGGACGTGGCCGGTCATCACGCTGCCGATCAGCCGGGGACGGAAGGCGCGCAGTGAACGCATCAGCCAGAGTGCTTCGAGCCGCATTTCGCGGAGGTGCTCGGTGCGCTTGTCGCCCTCGTGCAGGCGGGCGAACAGCTGGATTTGCTCGCGGATCTCGGCGTTGGAGGGGAGTTCTTCGGGTTTAACCCACTGACGGCAAAGCCGGCGGGCGGCCTTGCGCTTGGCGGTGAAGTATTCGGATTCGACGCGCTCGTACATCAGCCGGGCGGCTTCGAGCGCGATCGCCTGACGGAGCTTGGCATTTGCCATCCTTTCGTGCGCCGATATCAAGCCCATTGTTGACGGCGCGGGGCTTCACTTCATTATACGCTCGGAGTGTGTCGACATTCCGCAAATCCGGGAGTTTCAGGGCTTCAGCCAGGGCGTCACTTCGCGCGCCAGGAAAGTCGGCAAGGCGGTGCCGGTGTGGCCGCCCGTGTGGCCGGTCAACAGCATGGCGGGCGTCCAGCGCACCTGGACCAGGCGGCGGTAGAGTTCCTCGCTGTCGGCCTCGGTTGCATCCGGCTTGCCGAAGCCCACCCGGCCGGCACTGCAACAATAGTGGCGGTCCGAAGTGCCGAACTGGCTGGTGCCCCAGCCCAGCACGACCACGTCGAGATCGGAATAGAAGGAGACGACTTCATTGCGGGCGGCACGCAGCGCCGGGCGCAGGTCGTATTGCGGCGACACCGCCGCGGACAGCAAGATGATTCGCTCCAGCGTGCCC
>JAGVLI010001026.1 GCA_020054355.1 Planctomycetales bacterium
GGTCAAGCCAACGCCGTCCGTCGCTGGCCCGACAGGGCTTCCCGCGCGTGCAGGAGTGCCGCCAGGGCCACGTCCAGCGGCTCGTGGGTGCCAATTTCCTGATAGTCGTACTGCAAGCCACGGCACAGCGTCTTGATCTCTTCCAGGTGGGCCTGCCGTTCTTCCAGGTAGATTTCACGCAGGTCGCGCGGATCGCAGACCAGCCGGCCGCTCTTTTCGTGCCCTTCGAGAATGCTCGGCCCGGTAAACGGAAAGGTCTGCTCGTGCGGATCGGCCAGGTGCAGCACGATCACGTCATGGCCGTCGTAGCGCAGCCGGTTCATGCCGAAGGCGAACGGTTCGGTGTCGTCGAGAAAGTCGCTGAGCAGCACCACCAAACTGCGCCGCTTCAAGTAGCCCGCCACCGGTCCGAGCGAGCCGCCGATGCGCGTCAGGCCCGTCGCGGTCACGTTCTCCATGGTCGCGATCAGGTTTTTCAGGTGACCGAACGTGGACTTAGCCGGCAGCGTCGTGCGGACGTTCTCGGCGAACAGCGTCAAGCCAACGCTATCCTGCTGGCCGATGATCAGGTGAGCGAAGCTGGCCGCCAGTGTGGCGGCATAGTCGAATTTGGTCAGCGCGCCGCCGCCCGCGTAGTTCATCGACTCGCTGGTATCGATCACGAAATGGCAAGCCAGGCTGGTCTCCTGTCGGAACTGCTTGACGTAGAAGCGGTCGCTCTTGGCATACACCTTCCAGTCGAGGTGGCGCAGGTCGTCGCCGGGCGCATAGCTGCGGTGCTGGGTGAACTCGGCACTGATGCCGCGAAAGGGACTCTTGTGCATGCCGAGCATCACGCCCTCGACGATCCGACGGGCGCGGACCGTCAGCCCCTTGAGCCGCGAGATGACCGCAGGATCGAAGTAGTGGCGGCGGTCGGCGGGTTGATCCGTCATGGGTTGGCGCCTCGGTGCTAAGCCGCCAGCGGTTCAACGAACCGTTTCCAGGAGCTTCTGCACGACCTTGGACGACGAGATGCCCTCCGCCTCGGCCGCGAAGTTGCAGACCAGGCGATGCCCGAGCACAGGACCGGCCACGAAGCGCACGTCGGCGGCATTAACTTCGTGGCGACCGTTGAGCAAGGCCCACGCCTTGGCCCCCAGCACCAGGTTCTGGCTGGCGCGCGGGCCGGCCCCCCAGCTGACCCACTTGCCGACGAAGTCCGGCGCGCCTTCCCGGCCCGGCCGGGTCGTCCGCACCAGCCGGACCACGTATTCTTTCAGTTCCTGGGACACGATCACCTTGCGAACCAGGGCCTGCAACGGCAGGATTTCCTCGGCGCCCAGTACCGGCACGATCTCCGGCTTGTAGCTGGTGGTCGTCAGGTCGAGGACTTCCAGCTCTTCCTGCTGGTTCGGATAGTCCACGTTGATCTGGAACATGAAGCGATCGAGCTGCGCCTCGGGCAACGAATAGGTCCCTTCCTGCTCGATCGGGTTCTGCGTGGCCAGCACGAAGAACGGCCGCGGCAGGTCGTAGCGCTCGCCGCCGGCAGTCACTTGAATTTCCTGCATGGCTTCGAGCAGCGCCGCCTGCGTCTTGGGCGGTGTGCGGTTGATCTCGTCGGCCAGCACCAGGTTGGCGAAGATCGGGCCCTTGAAGAAGCGGAACGAGCGCGTCCTGCAGTCGGCGCTTTCCTGAAGCACTTCCGTGCCGGTGATGTCGGTCGGCAAAAGATCCGGCGTGAACTGCACGCGGTTGAACGACAGCCCCAGCACCTTCGCCGCCGACTTGACGAGCAAGGTCCGTCCCAGGCCCGGCACACCCGTCAGCATGACATGGCCGTCGGCAAACAGCGCAACCAACAGGTGCTCCAGCGCGGCGGCATGACCAAGGACGACCTTGGACAGCGCGGCGTGGGCGGCCTGGAAGTTGTTCTGAAACTCAGCCAGTTGCATGAGCGAGAGGCTTCCCAGGGAAGGCGTGTTGGCGGGAGGCACAGGGCATTCCATTCGAGGTCGTCGGCCGCTGGCGTGTCCGGGTGCAGCCAATAGTTGTTACTCAAGCAAATTCCCCCGGACATGCAGGGCTGCAGGGCCATACTGGCCAAATTATTCTTGACTATCATTAGGTTTTTTCTAATGCGGGGTCGGGATAGCGCTGCCGCTGGATTGGTAAAGCGCGTTCCGTGCGCAATCCTCGGCAGAGCGCTCGACGGCCACTAGCAGATTGGTTGTCCCCTGGAAGACGAGGATGCGGATCGGTGATTTGCTGCCAGTCGTCCGAGCGGCCTCGAATTACTTGCTTCTCGCCCACCTCGGCGGGGATAATGCGGGCGTGCAGGTTTCCGAGGTACTTTCTTGAAAGGCCAACGATCATGCGCGCCGCCGGCACCGTCCTGATTGCCTGGTTCCTCGCCGTCCCTGGCTTCGGCCAGGACCAGACGAAAGAGCCGATCAAACCCTTCATCTACGAGAAAACGAAGCAGGCCGATCTCGCCCTGCACGTCCACTTCCCGCCGGACTGGAAGAAGGACGATCAACGGCCCGCCATCGTCTTCTTCTTCGGCGGCGGCTGGACCAGCGGCCAGGTCGCGCAGTTCGAGCCGCAAGCCAGCTACCTGGCGAGCCGGGGCATGGTGGCGGCAGATCGGAA
>JAGVLI010000146.1 GCA_020054355.1 Planctomycetales bacterium
ATGTCCCACCAGATGAGCTGGCGGTCCCAGCTGCCTGTGATGACCTGCTGGTCCGCCAGAACCGCGCCGCTGACGTAGCTTTGGTGGGCTTGGAGGGTCACGGGCTGCGGGTTGTCCTCGGCCAGATCGAGGCCATCGATGTTTCCATTGTTGCCGCCAATCCAAGATTGGCTGGCCGTTGAGGGTGAGTAGCAGGTAGAAGTCGTATCGGCGCGCCGCTTTAGCGATTGCTCAGGTTCGTCGCACAGCCGTTGGTCGGCTCGAGCAGTTCAAAGGGCAGTTTCTTGCGGCGCAGCAGGCGGAGTTGCTGCTCGGTCACGACATACACGGGTTCGTCGCTGACTCGCGAAACAGGTCCGGCAGCCACCAGGGTGCGCCAGACTTGTCCCCATTGTTCCGCTGGGATGCGAATGCGCGGCATGGTCGCGGTCCTGGAGGTTTTGGTCCTGCTTCAGAAGCCATTCATCGTGTAACTGCCATATTCGCGCCTGTGAAGGCTGTATTCACGGCGACCATGAGAGCATCAGCCCGACGTGTCGGCGGCCGCTTCCCCATCGGGCTGTCGGCCCTGGCCGGGACGATCCACTCCTATCCGACGCAGGCGGAAGTCTGGAAGAAGCTCGGCGACGCCTACATGCGCACCAAGCGGACCGGCTTCACGTCGGGAGCGCTGAAGAAGCTGCTCCAGTGGCGGCGCTGAATTGCGATGCCAGGATGCGGGAAGCACTCCCTCCGCCTTGACATGACCGCTATCCCAGGGACAATTAGTCGTATGGCAACCGCAACTACACCATCCGCCGGCATCGACCCCCAAGTCTTGGCCGACCTCGACGCGGTCATGCAGCGGCTCGCGACTGGCAAACCTGTCGATTCCGAAACGTCACGCCGGATTCGCGAACGCGCCGAGCGCATCACCGAGGAGATCCGGGAGCAGCACGGTGAACTCGACGTTGCCGTGGAACTCATCCGCGAAACCCGTGACGAAGTATGAAGTACGTCCTGGACTCCGCAGTTGCGCTGAAGTGGGTGCTGCCCGAAATCCACGCCGCCAAGGCAAAGCAGCTGCGGGACGATGCCGCGAACCAAGTGCATGAGCTGATCGCTCCGGATGTCTTCGCGGTGGAGGCCGCGCACGCGCTGGTCCGTGCCGAACGTAAGAAAATCATCCCGGTCGGACAGGCAGCAGCGCTGTTGGTGGACGTGATGAACTCCGCTCCCCGACTCACCACCTTCTTGCCGCTGCTTTCGCGAGCCACGGACATCGCCTCTCGGATGCACTGCGGAGTCTACGATTGTCTCTACGTCGCGCTGGCGGAAAAGGAAAACCGCGAGTTGGTCACGGCCGATGCCAAGCTCGTCAAGAATATCAAAAAATCGTTCTCGTTCGTCCGCGAACTGGCGTCGCTGCCCTGATTTTGTTGCCGATCCGGAGGCACCCAGCGCACCGAAGAAAGCGCGACTGCTTCGTCGCCGCGAATTTCAGGCAACCGAGTCGTTGGCAGCCCGGCAGCCCGCCTACCGCCTGCATTTCCATTGCCTGGCTTTCCGGCGTAGCGTAGGCTTACAGCAGACTGCCCGCGCGGAAGCGGGCCTGCGTCGTCGGTGAGGGCGGGGCGTGTCCGTTCCGTCTCGGTGAGGTGCCATGGCTGACCCGTCGGAGCCTTCCCTACGAAATCCCGCCAAGGTCAACTGGCGGGAACGGCGGTCATCCGTGCGGCACCCTTGCCTGGAGACTTCCCGGCGGCTGGTGGCCGCCATCGGCGACGATTTCTGTCTCGCCAAGGTCCGCAACATCTCCGCGGGCGGCGTCAGCTTGGTCCTCGGCCGGCCGCTCGAAGCCGGCACCATGCTCGCCGTGGACCTGATCGACACCCAGACCAATCAGTTTTCTCGGACCCTGGACGTGCGCGTCTGCTACTGCGTCGAGCACCCCAGCGGCGACTGGATCATGGGCGGCTCCTTCGCCGAATTCCTCAGCGCCGAGGAGATGCAGTACTTCACCTCGGGCAAGCCCGCCAACTGAACTCCGCGCCAGCGTTCATCATCAATGCAAACAGGGGGCTGTCGCCCCCTGTTCCACGATCAAAAGATGTCCAGCAGGAAATGGTTGCCGCGATAGTACGGCTGCGGCTCCCAGTGTTCGTAGCGCCAGTGCTTTTCCTTGTACGGCGGGTACGCCATGTAGGCCGGCGGACGCACGTAAGGCGTGCCCGGCGGCTCCGGGTACTTCGGCCCCATCACCGGCCAGAAGTTGTGCGGAAAGTAATAGTACGGGTAGTACCAGAAGGGGTTCAGGTTGTACTGCTGCGCCCGGGCCGGTCGGGCGTCGGCGGCGAACACGCCCAGCCCCACCGCCAGCGCCAGCAGCATCACGATCCGTCGGCGAAACATCGGTTTCCTCCTGCGACCAGGCGGGCCAGGCCCGCAGCATCCATGCACATCTTTATCTATCGGGCACCCCAGGCCATTCTCGGAATCCCAGCGGCGGGCCGCGACGAAAAATCGTGGTTCGGCGGTCGGTTGTAGCGGGCGGCCCGGCTTTACGGAGTGCGAAACGCTGCGCGGTATTGGCGGCCGCGCGGTCCGTGCCTATCGTAACGATGAACCGCCGCCGACTTTTCCACCTGCATGGGTTGCACGCGATGCCGCCGGACCAACCGCCGGAAACCTTGGTCTACGATAATCCCCTGGTGGGGCGCTATGCCAGCCGGGAGATGTCCCAGCTCTGGGGGCCGCAGCGTAAGTTCAGCACCTGGCGGCGGCTCTGGCTGGCCTTGGCCGAGGCCCAGCATGAGTTGGGGATGCTCGCCTCGGCGGATGGCGGCTCCCGCATCACGGCGGCGCAGC
>JAGVLI010001052.1 GCA_020054355.1 Planctomycetales bacterium
GAACCGTTTGAGCGCTCGCCTACCGGCTCGCGGCTAAACGTTTTTGCTACTTGCCGACCAACTCCAGCGCCGCCTTGGCGACATTCTCCGCCGTCAAACCGTACTTCACCAGCAACCCTTCCGGCGTGCCCGATTCCGCGAAGGTATCGTTGATGCCGACGAAGCGCATCGGCACCGGATGCTGCTTCGCCGCCGACATGGCCACCGCGCTGCCCAGCCCGCCGTGCAGCAAGTGTTCCTCGGCGACGACGATCTTGCCCGTGTCCTTGGCGGCAGCCAGCACGGCGGCGTCGTCGAGCGGCTTGACCGTGTGCATGTCCAGCACCCGCGCCTGCACGCCTTTCTTTTCCAGCTGCTCGGCGGCTTCCAGGGCCAGAGCGACCATCAGGCCGTTGGCAATGATGGTCACGTCCTTGCCGTCGCGCAGTTGAATCGCCTTGCCCAGCTTGAAGTCGCAGCCCTTCTCGTAAACTACCGGCACATTCGGCCGACCGGCTCGGAGGTAGGCTGGCGTCTTGATGCGAGCCAGCGCTTCAACCGCCTTTTCCATCGAGACTTCATCAGCCGGCACCACGACCGTGAAGTTCGGCAGCGAGCAGGCCAGGCCGACGTCTTCGATGCCCATTTGCGACGGTCCATCCTCGCCGATGGAAATGCCGGCATGCGTGCCGACCACTTTCACGTCGAAGCAAGGGAACGCCACCGACATGCGCAACTGGTCGTAGCCATTGCACATGACGAAGCAAGCGAAGCTCGCCAGCCAGGCGCGCTTGCCGGAACCAGCCATGCCGCTGGCGGCGCTGACCAAGTTTGCCTCGGCGATGCCGACGTTAAAGAAGCGTTCGGGGAACTTCTTGCCGAACAGTTCGGTGCGGGTCGAGTTGCCCACGTCGCCGTCGAGCACGACGATATCGGCATAGTCGCCGCCGATCTTCGCGAGGGCCAGGCCGAATGCTTCACGGGTGGATTTGCCGGGTTTCATGGGTATCACTTTTCCTCAGTGGGTCACGCTTCGGTAATGGGCCGCGCCGTAACAAAGGGAAACAGCCGAAAATCATCGAGGTTATCGGTGATCACCGTGCGGACGCCGGCATCGCGCATCGTCAGGGCAAGAAACAGGTCGTACCAGGTTGGACCGGAAATGCCCAGTGACGCCCCTTCCTGCACTGCCCGGATGATCGTCCCCCGGCGGGGATAGATCTTCGCGAGTCGGCGGGACTGGTAAAGGACGCCGATGATACGCGTCAACTCGGCAGCCGGCAATGGCTTCTGGACGAAACGCGGGCGCGTTACCACGGCCGCGAACTCGACCAGGTTCTGGGGCGCGACGCAGAAGACGCCGGCTGTCCGCAAGCCGCGCTCCACCAGCCTGGCGGCCTGGGCATGCAAGGAAGCGCTGACGTTCGCGGCATGGATGAGAACATGGGTATCGAGCAATGCCGCCGTCATCGGCCGCCCTCATTCGTCGTACATGTTTTCTCGGGTAATTGGCAGCAACAAGGTGCCGAGATCGACCGCACCCAGCGGGTCGGGAATGTCCTGCAGCTCCTTGCGCCGCTTGTGCGGCGTCGCGGCCAATGCCGATTCCTTGATCTTCAAGTACTCCTTCAGTCCAAAGACCCGTGAAGGCTTGCCCTGCCGCACCGTTAGTACGAGGGCGGTTTCCCCATCGGCTGCCGCTTGGGCCGCGCGCCTGACGATGTTCCGGGCGACGTTCCGCGGCAGTGACGATTCGGCTGGTTGTTTGCGCATGATCCACCTCCGCCGTGCGTACCATCGAATACTCTCTTCAATTCTATCCGATCGGCATCCGACTGAACCTGGCACGTTGGCACGTCCGCTCACACGGACAGCTTCTCGATCTCCTCAATGGCCAGCTTGGCTTCCTCGGCCGTCAACGGCTTGCCGTGGTGGTTCGGGTCTTTGCCCAGCGCGGCCTTGAGCGGCCAGCCCTTGACGGTCCTGGCCACGATGGCGCTGGGGCGGCCCTTGGTCTGCTTGGCCTTCTCCAGGGCTTGCAACACTTCGCCCTGGTCGTTGCCGTTGATTTCCTGGGCGAACCAGCCGAACGACTCCCAGCGCGGCGCCACCGGCCGCAGGTCCAGCACGTCGGCCGTTGCTCCCGTTTGCTGATAGCCGTTCTGATCGACGATGGCCACCAGGTTGTCGAGCTTGTACTTCTGCGCGGACATCGCCGCTTCCCAGATTTGGCCTTCATCCAGCTCGCCGTCGCCGATCATCACGAAGGTTCGCGAATCGTAGCCGTCGAGTCGCGTGGCCAGGGCATGGCCGACGCCGATCGACAGCCCTTGCCCCAGCGAGCCGGTGGAAGCCTCGATGCCCGGCAAGCGGCGGACGTTGGGATGGCCTTCCAGCGGACTGCCCAGTTTGCGGAGCGTGACCAGCTGTTCCTTGGGAAAGTAGCCCGTCTCGGCCAGCACCGCGTACAGCAGCGGGGCAGCATGCCCCTTGCTGAGGATGAAGCGGTCGCGCTGCGGCCAGGTCGGATTCTTCGGGTCGAAGCGCAGGTAGCCGCCGAAAAACAGGCCGACCAGGATTTCGACGCCCGACAGCGAACTGGTCGGATGTCCCGAACCCGCCGCCGTCGTGCTTTCGATGATGTCCTTGCGGATCGTCTTGGCCCAGGCCTTGAGCTTGGCCAGGTCCGTTGTGCTCGTGTTTGCCGCCACGTTCGGTCTCCGGTATCGAGAAGCTGCTCGTTCGGAAATCTGCATTCAGTGAGGATAAAGATACGCGGAAGCAATCGAAGGGGAAATTGAAAAACACGAAAAGCCAGGCCGGCGACACGGGGATGCCACGCCGACCGCCGCCGCGCAGGAAATCCGCGGCGACAGATTGCCGATCCGGCACGCAGGGAGGATATTACGGGAGTCGCACCGCCAATCCTCCCCGTCAGCCGGGACGGAAGTAGCGGTCGCATTACGACGGATACTGAGCAATATTTTCCTGGGTAGCGGCAGGATCGCGGCGCTGACCGAGAGCGGGAAGTCCGGTCCGCGCTCGTCCAGATGGGCATCGACGCCACCGCCGCCATCGTCATCAACGACGAGGCGGAATCCGGCACCGAGTCCGACCGCGCAAAGTATAGGAATCGTCGGTCAAGGTGATCGTCCGTGCCGTTGCAAAGTCCAGGGTTTCCGGCCGCTTGCCGCCGAAATACTGCTTCACGGCAGCGTCTTGCTCCTCCCGGGAGGAGCCGAGTGGGAGGCATCCGGTATCTTGGCCTTCTCCGCATGTCCGCGCGACCGCACACCACGGTGCGGCTTTGGCCACCGATCGTGGGATCCCAAACTGTCGTTAGACCGCAAGTTCCCACTTTTTCACCCGAATTGCGGCGTTTTCGACTTTTCGCGCCAATCGCGCCAAGTTCTGGTATATGAACTGCTAGCGAACAGTCGTCACGGTTTGGTCATAGCACCGCTTGGGGCGTTCACCGGCCGCCTTGGTGTTGAAATGTTCCGCGCAGGCGTTGTCTCAATTCTGATTCTCGCCACATCGGCACAGCCGATTCCGTGCTGCTGTTCCGTGCAGCCGTTGCTCGAATGGTTCCACATCGGAGCGGCGAGGGTTGAGCGCTGTTGCCCCACCCCTAGTCAAAATCACTCGGGCAAGACTCCTATCCCGCATCGGGGAGACCCTTGCAGTTGCCGTGATACCACTCCGGAGGCGATTGCTTTTCCACCCGAAGCAGCAACAGCTCGAGTGGTGCAATCTCTTCTCGACCAGCTGGGCACTCAGCTATTCTCCTTTCCAGGTGATCTCGCGCTCTCCCTCGAA